>DKJZ01000055.1 GCA_002454975.1 Hylemonella sp. UBA6679 | reverse complement strand
TACGAAAAGATGGTGGAGTACGACATCCCGGCCATGGTGCACGTGTCCACCAGCTGCAACAACTGTTTTCACACCACCGGTGCGCATTACCTCAATGCCGACACCACCGCGGTGATGCAGTGCATCCAGGGTGATTTGTTCAAAGACTTTCCCACTTTGAAATTTGTGATCCCCCACGGCGGCGGTGCCGTGCCTTACCACTGGGGTCGTTTCCGTGGTTTGGCGCAAGAAATGAAAAAGCCTTTGCTGCAAGACCACTTGCTCAAGAACATCTTTTTCGACACCTGTGTGTACCACCAGCCCGGCATTGATTTGCTGACCAAAGTGATCCCAGTGGACAACATTTTGTTTGCCTCCGAGATGATTGGTGCGGTGCGTGGCATCGACCCCGAGACGGGTTACTACTACGACGATACCAAGCGTTACATCCAAAACAGCAGCATCTTGAACGACGAACAGCGCTACAAAATTTACGAGGGCAATGCGCGCCGCGTGTTCCCGCGTTTGGACGCGGCCCTCAAGGCCAAAGGCCTGTGATCTTGCGCCAACGACACTGAACCAAGGAATTTTCATGAGCAACGCCAACCACCCCATGGGCATCGTCAAGCGCAACATCGTGCGTGCCGACCAAGCTGCCGTTGACAAACTCTCACGCTTTGGCGTGGCCACCATCCATGAGGCCCAAGGCCGTGTGGGTTTGACCAAACCCTACATGCGCCCCATTTACAGTGGCGCACACATTTGCGGCACCGCAGTGACCGTGTTGCTGCACCCCGGTGACAACTGGATGATGCACGTGGTGGCTGAGCAAATTCAGCCTGGCGATGTGGTCATTGCCGCTTGCAGCGCCGACAACACCGATGGTTTTTTTGGCGACCTGTTGGCCACCAGCTTCCAAGCGCGCGGCGCCAAGGGTTTGATCATCGACGGTGGTTGCCGTGATGTGAAAGAACTCAAAGCCATGAACTTCCCGGTGTGGAGCCGCGCCATCAGCGCCAAGGGCACCATCAAAGCCACCTTAGGCTCAGTGAACATTCCCGTGATTTGCGCGGGCGCCCATGTGAACCCAGGCGATGTGGTGATTGCCGACGACGACGGCGTGGTGGTGGTGCCCGCAGCCCTTGCTCAGCAGGTGGCCGATGCCGCCGAAGCCCGCGAAGCCAACGAAGGCGAGAAGCGCGCCAAGCTTGCTGCTGGCGTGCTGGGGCTGGACATGTACAACTTCCGCGAACCCCTGGCCAAGCTCGGCCTGACGTACATCGACTGATTTGACAAGGATTCCCGTGGAATTTCAAAAAACCCCTGGCTGGCTCGATTGGTACACCGGCCCGAGCAAACCCAAGTTCAAGCTGCCCGCAGGCGCGGTGGATGCGCACTGCCATGTGTTTGGCCCTGGTGCGCAGTTTCCCTACGCGCCCGAGCGCAAGTACACGCCGTGTGATGCTTCCAAAGAGCAGCTGTTTGCCCTGCGCGACCACTTGGGTTTTGAGCGCAATGTGATCGTGCAAGCCACCTGCCACGGTGCGGACAACCGCGCCATGGTGGATGCTTGTTTGGCCTCGGGTGGCAAGGCCCGTGGTGTGGCTACCGTCAAGCGCAGCGTGACCGACCAAGAGCTGCAAGCCATGCACGATGCGGGTGTGCGCGGTGTGCGTTTCAACTTTGTGAAGCGCTTGGTGGACTTCACGCCCAAAGACGAGCTCATGGAGATCGCCACACGCATTGCCAAATTCGGCTGGCATGTGGTGATTTACTTTGAGGCTCTAGACCTGCCCGAGCTGTGGGACTTCTTCACCACCTTGCCCACCACCGTGGTGGTGGACCACATGGGCCGCCCCGATGTGAGCAAGCCCATCGACGGCCCGGAGTTTGAGCTGTTTGTGAAGTTCATGCGCGAGCACCCCAATGTCTGGAGCAAGGTGAGCTGCCCCGAGCGTTTGAGCGTGAGCGGCCCCAAAGCTTTGGATGGTGAGCAAAACGCCTACCGCGACGTGGTGCCCTTTGCCCGCCGCATTGTCGAGACCTTCCCTGACCGCGTGTTGTGGGGCACCGACTGGCCCCACCCCAACTTGAAAGACCACATGCCCGATGACGGCTTGTTGGTGGATTTCATCCCGCACATCGCACCCACCGCTGAGCTGCAACGCAAGCTCTTGGTGGACAATCCCTTGCGTTTGTACTGGTCCTGAAAGCGTCAAGATGGCACTCGACAAACCCTACACCGATGTTCCCGGCACCATCATTTTTGATGCCGAGCAATCTCGCAAAGGCTACTGGCTCAACCAGTTCTGCATGTCCCTCATGAAGGCAGAAAACCGCGCGCGTTTCAAAGCCAACGAGCGCGCGTATTTGGATGAGTGGGCGATGACCGAAGAGCAAAAGCAAGCCGTGCTGGCGCGCGACTTGAACTGGTGCATGCGCACCGGTGGCAACATTTATTTCCTGGCCAAAATTGGCGCGACCGATGGCAAGAGCTTTCAGCAAATGGCCGGCTCCATGACGGGCATGACCGAAGAGGAATACCGCCACATGATGATCAGCGGCGGCCGCTCGGTCGAGGGCAACCGCTACATTGGCGAAAACGGCGACGCCCAGGCGCAGAACCAGCCGCAAGGCGCGGCTGGCCAACACAAGGTTTAAGCATGGCAAAAATTACTGCATCTGTTTTCACCTCGCACGTGCCGGCCATCGGCGCGGCCATGGACCTGGGCAAGACCCAGGAAGATTATTGGAAGCCCTTGTTTGCAGGCTACGAATTCTCCAAGCAATGGATGAAGGACAACAAGCCCGATGTGATCATCTTGGTCTTCAACGACCACGCCACGGCCTTCAGCCTGGACATGATTCCCACCTTTGCCATAGGCACGGCCGCTGAGTACAAGCCTGCCGACGAAGGTTGGGGCCCACGGCCTGTGCCGGTGGTCAAGGGCCACCCGGAGTTGGCTTCGCACATCGCGCAGTCTGTCATCCAGCAAGACTTTGACCTGACCATCGTCAACAAGATGGACGTGGACCACGGCCTGACCGTGCCGCTGTCGTTGATGTGCGGTTCGCTCGACCCCGTCAAAGACGCTTGGCCTTGCCCGGTGATTCCGTTTGCTGTGAACGTGGTGCAGTACCCCGTGCCCAGCGGCCAGCGTTGTTTCAACCTGGGCCAAGCCATCCGCAAGGCGGTGGAGAGCTACGACGACGATGTGAATGTGCACATCTGGGGCACCGGTGGCATGAGCCACCAATTGCAAGGCGCGCGTGCTGGCTTGATCAACCGCGCGTGGGACACGCAATGGTTGGACCAGATGATCAATGACCCCGTGGCTTGCGCCCAGGTGCCACACATCGACTACGTGCGCGAAGCAGGGTCGGAGGGCATCGAGCTGGTGATGTGGTTGATTGCCCGTGGTGCCATGGCTGACATCAACAACGGCCAGGCCACCGGGCCAGCGCCTCGCGTGGCCCATCGCTTCTACCATGTGCCTGCTTCGAACACCGCAGTGGGTCACGCTATTTTGGAAAACACATGAGCAACACCATCAAAGTCGCCCTGGCGGGCGCGGGTGCCTTCGGCATCAAACACCTCGACGGCATCAAGAACATCGACGGCGTGGAAGTCGTCTCGCTGATTGGCCGCGAGCTGGGCAAGACCCAAGAAGTGGCCGACACCTACGGCATCCAACACGTCACCACCGATCTGGCCGATAGCCTGGCGCTGCCTGAGGTGGATGCGGTGATTTTGTGCACACCCACACAAATGCACGCCTCGCAAAGCATCCAGTGCCTCAAAGCAGGCAAGCATGTGCAAGTGGAAATCCCCTTGGCCGACAGCTTCAAGGATGCGGATGAAGTGGTGCGTTTGCAAAAAGAAACAGGCCTGGTGGCCATGTGCGGCCACACCCGCCGCTTCAACCCCAGCCACCAGTATGTGCATAAGAAAATCAAGGCAGGTGAGTTCAACATCCAGCAGATGGATGTGCAGACTTACTTTTTCCGTCGCACCAACATGAACGCGCTGGGCCAACCCCGCAGTTGGACCGACCACCTGCTGTGGCACCACGCGGCCCACACGGTGGACCTGTTCGCCTACCAGTGCGGCAGCCCGATTGTGAAAGCCAACGCGGTGCAAGGTCCCATCCACCCCGCGCTGGGCATCGCCATGGACATGAGCATCCAGCTCCAGGCCGCCAACGGCGCGATTTGCACCTTGTCTTTGAGCTTCAACAACGACGGCCCCTTGGGCACGTTTTTCCGCTACATCGGCGACTCGGCCACTTATCTCGCACGTTACGACGACCTGTTCTCTGGCAAAGAAGAGAAGATCGATGTCAGCCAAGTGGATGTGTCGATGAACGGCATTGAGTTGCAAGACCGCGAGTTCTTTGCCGCGATTCGCGAAGGCCGCGAGCCCAATGCCAGCGTGGCCCAGGTGCTGCCTTGCTACAAGGTGCTGCACGACCTTGAACTGCAACTGAGCTGAACCCATGAACCCACAAGCCCCACGCCGTGTCGGTGAATTTGAGGTCCAGCCCATCGGCCTGGGCTGCATGAACCTGGACCACGCTTATGGCCCCTCGGTGTCTGGCGAGGTGGGTGAGCGTGTGTTGCTGGGCGCTTTGGATGCTGGTTACAACTTCCTCGACACCGCCACTTTGTACGGTGGTGGCCGCAACGAAGAGCGCTTGGGCGCGGTGGTGGCCAAGCGCCGCCATGAGTTTGTGCTGGCCAGCAAATGCGGCATGGGCATCATCCCGGTGGATGGCAAGCCCACGCGGGTGATTGATGGCCGCCCCGAGACCTTGCGCCGCGAATGCGAGAACAGCTTGCGCCGCCTCAAAACCGAGGTGATTGACCTGTACTACTTGCACCGCTGGGACAAGAAGGTACCGATTGAAGACAGCGTGGGCGCCATGAGCGACTTGGTGCGCAAGGGGCTGGTACGCAGCATTGGTTTGAGCGAGGTGTCGGCCCCAACTTTGCGCAAAGCGCACGCGGTGCACCCCATTGCTGCGTTGCAGACCGAGTACTCGCTGTGGAGCCGCGATGCAGAAATTGCTGTGTTGCAAGCCTGTGCCGAATTGGGCGTGGCGTTTGTGGCCTTCAGCCCAGTGGCGCGCGGCTTTCTTGGGGCCTTGAGTGAAGTCAGCAGCTTGCACCCCAAAGACATCCGCCTGGGCATGCCCCGGTTCGCGCCAGAGAACTACGCAGCCAACCTGCGTTTGCTGCCTGCTATGGATAAGATAGCTGCAGAACTAGGCTGTACAAGGGCTCAGCTGGCTTTGGCGTGGTTATTGCACAAAGCGCCGCACATCATCCCGATCCCGGGCACCACCCGTGAGCAGCACATGCGCGACAACTTGGCCGCAGCCCAACTCAAGCTCAGCCATGAGGTGATGCAGGCGTTGGAGGCCCTGATCAACCCGGCAACGGTGACCGGGCCGCGCTACGACGCGCAAGCCACCTCTGAGGTGGACACCGAAGCGGCCTAAATCAACGCAAGCCCCAGCGGTTTAAACCCCAAGAAAGCCCGAGAGGGCGTCGCTGGCGCTCACCTCTTGGGCGCTGCCTTGCAAGACCACCTGGCCTTTTTGCAGCACCAGCGCGCGGTCGGCGTTTGCCAGCACTTTGCGGTAATCCCGGTCAACGATGAGGGTGGCAATACCGCTTTGGCGGATCTCGCCAATGACCCGCCAAATTTCGGCCACGATCAGTGGGGCGAGCCCCTCGGTGGCTTCGTCCAGAATGATGAGCTCGGGGTGCGTCATCAAGGCGCGCCCGATCGAGAGCATTTGCTGCTCGCCACCTGAGAGCTGCGCGCCCAGGTTGTTGATGCGCTCTTGCAGGCGAGGGAAGGTGGCCAGCACCTTGTCCAGGGTCCAGACCATGCGCCCGTCGTTGCCAGGCCGCGCGGCCATCACCAGGTTTTCGCGCACGCTCAAATTGGGGAACACGCCACGACCTTCAGGCACATAAGCCACGCCCAGGCGGGCCACCTCGTGCGGCTTGGCGCGCGACACATCTTGGCCAAACATCACGATATGGCCTTCGCGTTGGCTCACGTGGCCCAGCAGGGCGCGGATCAACGTGCTTTTGCCCATGCCGTTGCGCCCCAGCAGCCCCAGGGTTTCGCCGCGGCCGATGTTGACATCAATGCCGTGCAGCACATGGCTCGAGCCATACCAGGCGTGCACCCCTTGGGCCTCAACCATCCATTCTTGCTGAGGCGAGTTCATGCGTGCTCTCCCAGGTAAGCCGCTTGCACCGCTGGGTTGTTGCGGATGGCCTGCGGCTCGTCGGATGCAATCACCGCGCCGTTGACCATCACGGTGATGCGGTCGGCAATGCGAAACACCGCGTCCATGTCGTGCTCCACCAGCAAGATGGCGTGGTCGGCGCGCAACTCGTCGAGCAAGGCCAGCATGCGGTCGGTTTCTTCGGCGCCCATGCCGGCGAGGGGCTCGTCGAGCAGCAGCACCTCGGGGCGCGTGGCCAAGCACATGGCGATTTCCAGTTGGCGCTTTTGCCCGTGCGAGAGCAGGCCAGCTGCACGTTGCGCCACGCTGTGCAAGCCTGCGCGCGTCATGGCGTCTTGGGCGGCGTCAAGGCTGAGGCTGCACTGTTGGGCGTTTTCCCACCAGCGCCAGGCCAGCTGGTGGCGTGATTGCGCAGCCAAGCGGCAGTTTTCCAGCACCGAAAAGCTGGGGTAAATGGTGTTGCGTTGGTAGCTGCGGCCCAGGCCAGCGCGGGCCCTGCGCGGTTGCGTCCAACGGGTGACTTGCTGGCCCATCAGCTCAATCTCACCGCTGGAGGGTTCAATTTCTCCGGACAAGATGTTGATGAGCGTTGACTTGCCCGCACCGTTGGTGCCAATCACCGCGTGCACAGCCCCGCGCGCCAAGCTCAAAGAAACGTTGTCCACGGCCACCAGGCCACCCCAGCGACGGGTGATGCCCAAGCCGCGCAGCAGCACATCAGCCATGGTGGGCCTCCTGATCTTGGCGGGGCACGCCTCGCAGCCTTTGCGTGATTTTTTCAGGGATGCCCACCAGCCCGTGCGGCAACCAGGCCACGCTGGCAATGATGCTCAGACCCAGGCCCAGATGCCAGTGCTTGGCAAAGTTCCCAAAAATGGCCTCAGACTTGAACAGCTCTTGCAAAAGCGCAAACGCAAAAGCGCCAATGAGTGCCCCGCGCAAGTGCCCCAGGCCGCCCAAAATGATCATGATGAGCACCGCACCCGAGAGATGCCAGCTCATCAACTCGGGGTTCACAAAACCGTCTTTGACAGCAAACAAAAACCCCGACAAACCCGCCATGGCCCCAGAGATGGTGAAGGCCGCGAGCTTGTAGGGGTAGGTGGAAAAGCCCGTGGCACGCATGCGCTGCTCATTGACGCGAATGCCGGCCAACGCTCGGCCAAAACGCGACTGCAGCAACACCGCCAAAAACACGTACACCCCGAGCAAACACGCCCAAGTGAAGAGGTAGAGCACCAGAGGCTTGTCCAGATCGAGCCAGCTCCCCAGGGCTGGTTTGCTGTAGAGGTAAATGCCATCGGTGCCGCCACCCAGGGGCGTGTCGTGCACCACGTAATAGGCCATCTGCGCAAACGCCAGCGTGACCATGATGAAGTAAACGCCTTTGGTGCGCAAAGACAAAGCGCCCACGGCCAGCGCATACACCGCTGCCATGAGCACCGCAGCGGGCAAGACCCACAGCATGGAGTCGCCCCAGTCCAGGCCCATGAGCAGTACGGTGGCGTAAGCGCCAATGCCAAAAAACGCCGCCTGGCCAAAGCACACCAAACCCGTGCTGCCCACCAGCAGCTCTAGGCTCAGGGCAAGCACGGCGTAGATCATGATTTTGGTGACCAGGTCCAGCCCGTAGCTGCCAGCCACCAAGGGAAAGGCTGCCAAGGCGGCAAAGGCCGCAACAACAAATGATTTGTTCATAAAGACTCGCGTGATCAGGCGTTGCAGGAGGCCTTAGCCGGCTTTGAACAAGCCGTCGGGTTTCCACAGCAGGATGAGTGCCATGAGCACATACACCAGCACGCCCGCCGCCTGGGGCAGCAAGACCTTGCCAAAGGTGTCGACCGCGCCGATGAGCAGGGCTGCCAGCAAAGCACCGCGGATCGAGCCGATGCCGCCAATCACCACCACCACAAAACAGATGATGAGCACACTGTTGCCCATGCCTGGGTACACCGAGGACACAGGTGCGGCCACCATGCCCGCCAGCACAGCAATGGCCACACCAGCGGCAAACACCACGCGGTACAAAAATTTGATGTCGATGCCCAGCGACTGCACCATCTCGCGGTTGGTGCTGCCTGCGCGAATCATCATGCCCAGCCGGGTGCGGGTGAACACCCAGTACATGGCCAGCGCCAACAACAAGCACACGCCCGAGATGAACAAGCGGTAGACAGGGTAGGTCATGGTGTCGCCCAAGGGCAGCGTGCCAGCGAGCAGCGGGGGCACCTCCACACCATGCACGTCATCGCCCAGCAGCAGGCTGCGGCACTCTTCAAACACCAAAATCAAGCCGTAGGTCATGAGCACTTGCTGCAAGTGCTCACGTTCGTACAAAAAGCTGAAAAAAGCCCACTCCAGCACATAGCCCAGCAGCACGGCCAGCACCACCCCCACCACCAGCGCAGAGAAAAATCCCCCGCCAAAGGTGCCGCTCACAATCGGGGCCAAGGCAAATGCCATGTAGGCCCCGATCATGTAGAAGCTGCCGTGGGCCAGATTGATCACCCCCATGATGCCGAAGATCAGCGTCAAGCCCGAAGCCACCAAAAACAGCAGCAAGCCGTACTGCAGCGAGTTCAGGCATTGGATGAGAAACGTCGAAAGATCCATGGGGGGGGCGTGCCTGGCTTTACATCTTGCAGCCGCGGGCCGGGTCAGCCAGGCCTTTGGAGGCCACGCTCACCAAGGTGTTTTCCTTGCCCACCACTTTGCGCAGGTAGATGTCCTGCACAGGGTTGTGCGCTTTGGAGACGGTGAAGGGGCCGCGTGGGCTGTCAATTTTCGTGGCTTCTACAGCGGCAGCAAATTCTGCTTTTTTGCTGGTGTCGCCCTTCACGCCCTTGAGGCCAGCAGCCAGCATTTGGGCTGCATCGTAGCCTTGCACGGCGTACACATCAGGCTGGAGCTTGAAGGTTTTGGCGTAGGCCAGGCGGAACTCGTTGTCGCGCTTGGTGCCCAGGCTGTCGGCGTAGTGCAGGGCGGTTTCCAGGCCATCGGCGTCAGCGCCTTGTGCCTCGAGCGTGCCATCGGTCAAGAAGCCCGCGCCATACAGCGGAATGGTTTTCTTCAGGCCCGCACCGGCATAGTCTTTGACGAACTTCACGGCGCCACCACCAGCAAAGAAGGTGTAGACCGCATCAGGCTTGGTGGCCGCAATTTCGGTCAGCAGGGCCTGGAACTCCACGTTGGGGAAGGGCAGGCTGAGTTCTTTGACGACTTTGCCGCCGCCTTTTTCAAACGACTCTTTGAACCCGCGCACCGACTCGTCGCCCGCGGCGTATTTCCAGGTGATGGTCACCACTTTTTTGTGGCCCTTTTTGGCCACCACTTCGCCCATGGCGTAGCCAGGTTGCCAGTTGGAGAAAGAGCTGCGGAAAATGTTGGGCGCGCACATGGGGCCAGTCACGGCATCCGCGCCGGCATTGGGCACGATCAGCAAGGTGCCGGTGTCTTTGGCGACCTTGGCCATGGCCATGGCCACGCCCGAGTGCACGGTGCCAATGAGCACATCGACGTTGTCGCGCTTGATGAGCTTGTTGACGTTGTCGGTGGCCTTGGCGGGGTCAGACTCATCGTCGACTTTGACAAATTCAATCTCGCGCCCTCCGAGCTTGCCGCCTTGCTCCATCACGTGCAGGCGAAAACCGTTTTCAATGGCATTGCCCAGCGCCGCAAACGTGCCGGTGTAGGGCAGCATCAGGCCGACCTTGAGCTTGTTGGTGTTTTGGGCCATGGCAGAGCTCAGGGCCAGGGGGCTGAGCGCAGCGGCCAGCAGGGTCAAACGAAACAGTTTCATGCAAGGTCTCCTAGGTGTTGTTGAAGAAAAGATGTCACAGCCGATGTGAGCAAACCCATCTGATCACGGTGCGGGCTGTGCCCGCAATTGGGTAATTCCAGCAGACGCGTTTGGGGTGCCAGCTCAGCAATGCGGCGGAT
Source organism: Hylemonella sp. UBA6679 (assembly GCA_002454975.1). Taxonomy (GTDB): domain Bacteria; phylum Pseudomonadota; class Gammaproteobacteria; order Burkholderiales; family Burkholderiaceae_C; genus Hylemonella. The sequence continues at coordinate 9,771 of DKJZ01000055.1, read as the reverse complement.
CTGTTTCATTGTGCCGTATTCGTCTTGCTCGCCTTGCATGGCCAGCAAGGGTGTGCGGATGGTGCTGACCTCGGTTTCAATCTGCCAACTGGCAAAGGCTGGCGACAACCAAACCCCGCACCAGCCCCAAAAGGCCGAGTCGGGGCTTTGGTGGTAGGGCGCGAGTTTGTCGCGCAAGCCTTGGTGCAGGTAAGCCTGGCGCGCGGCTTGAATGCTGCGCACCGCCACGTCTTCTACACAAATATGCGGCGCAGCAACCAGCGTGGCTGCCACGCGCTGCGGGAAGCGGGCGGCAAACAGCAGGGCGATGGAGGCGCCGTCGCTGTGGCCAAACAGCACCACCGGCTGCGTGATGTTCAAAGCATCGAGCAGGGCGGGCAAGACCTCGTGGGCCTGGCGGTGCATGAAGTCGTTGCGCCACTGCTCGTTTTCGCGCCGCGGGGTGGACTGCCCGTAAGCTGGGCGCGAGTACACCAAGCCTGGCAAGCCGCAAGCCTCGCACAGGGCTTGGGGAAACTGTTTCCACATGGCCACCGAACCCAGGCCTTCGTGCAGAAAAACCATCACTGGGCCGCGCGCAGGGGCCCCTTCTGGCCTGTTGACCCAGGTGTATTCGATGTCGACCTCGCGGCCATCCCACAAGATGGGCAAGGTTTGGCTGCGTGTGCTCACCTGCGTTTAGCCTGCGGCTTTTTCAAGTTCGCGCAACTTAAAGCGCTGGATCTTGCCGGTGGCGGTTTTGGGCAGTTCTTGGATGAACTCGATTTGGCGTGGGTACTTGTAAGCGGCCAGCCGTTCTTTGGTGAAGGCTTTGAGCTCTTCAGCGCTGGCGCTGGCCCCAGCCTTGAGCACCACATAGGCCTTGGTTTTGACCAAACCGTCCGCGTCGTTGATGCCAATCACCGCGGCTTCGAGCACCGCGGGGTGTTGCACCAGGGTGGATTCGACTTCGAAAGGCGAGACATAAATGCCGCTGACCTTGAGCATGTCGTCGCTGCGGCCTGCGTAGGTGTAGGTGCCATCGGGGTTACGCAGGTATTTGTCACCGCTCTTGGTCCAACTGCCCTGGAAGGTCTCGGCAGATTTGGCGCGGTTGCCCCAGTACATCAGCGCTGAGCTTGGGCCTTGGATGTAGAGGTCGCCAGTTTCGCCATCGGGCACGGCGCGGCCATCATCGCCACGCAACTCGATGTTGTAGCCAGGCACCGGCCAGCCCGTGGTGCCATAGCGCACCTTGCCCGGCACATTGGACAGGTACACATGCAGCATCTCGGTCGAACCGATGCCGTCAATGATTTCCACGCCGAAATGTTGCGTGAAGCGCTCGCCTAGTTCGGCCGGCAAGGCCTCGCCTGCCGAGGACGCCATGCGCAGGCGCACCTGTTGCTTGGCGGGCAGGGCGGGGTGGGCCAACATGCCAGCAAAGCCGGTGGGTGCGCCAAAAAAAACAGTGGGTTGGGTGTTGCCCACGCCACCGAGCCAGCGTTTGAAGGTGGCCTCGGGGGTGGGGCGCTCGGCCATCAGCAGGGTGGTGGCTCCAACGCTCAAGGGGAACGTCAGGGCGTTGCCCAAGCCATAGGCGAAAAAGAGTTTGGCAGCCGAAAAACACACGTCTTGCTCGCCAATGCCCAGCACGGCCTTGCCAAAGAGTTCGGCGGTCCAGTAGGGGTTGGCGTGGGTGTGCAGCGTGCCTTTGGGGCGCCCCGTCGAGCCCGAGGAGTACAGCCAAAAGCCGGGGTCGTCCGGCAAGGTGTTGGCCGCAGCCGCTTGGGGTGATGCTTGCGCCAGCACGCTGCTGAGTGCGTGCATGGGTGTTGGGCTGGCTGGCAAATCAGCACCTGCGCGCGACACCAGCACATGCTTGACCTCATGGGGCTGGGCCAGGGCGGTTTGCAAGACGGGCAACAGAGCCTCGGAGACCAGCACGGCCTGAGCGCGGCTGTTTTGCAGCATGTAGCTGTAGTCCTCGGCGGTCAGCAGGGTGTTGACCGCCACTGGCACGATGCCGGCATACATCGCGCCCAGAAAGCTCACCGGCCAGTCGGTGCAGTCGTGCATGAGCAGGAGCACGCGTTCTTCACGGCGGATGCCCAGCGACTGCAGCGCAGCGGCCATGCGGCGCACATGTTCGTTCAAGTCGCCGTAGCTCAAGGTGCCTTGGTCGTCGATGAAGGCGGCTTTGTTGCTGCGGCCTTGGTTGAGCTCAAGGAGGTGCTGGGCAAAGTTAAAACCTTGGCCTGGCGCTGTGTTGGGTGCTTGCATGTTTCACCAATATGAATTATTGTGCCTGCCAGAACATTAATCACGCGCTTTATCGATGTCAAGCACTATATTGCATGAATTAGGGTTAGCACCTAGCGCAACTGTGGGGCAAACGCCGCTGCCAGAGCCTGCGCCTGATGAGAAGCACCCTTTTTTGGTGGCTTTGGGTGAGCGTGTGCGGGCCTTGCGTTCACAGCGCGGCATGACCCGCAAAGCCTTGGCGGTGTCGGCAGACATTTCAGAGCGGCACTTGGCCAACCTCGAGTACGGGGTGGGCAACGCGTCCATCTTGGTGCTCATCCAAGTGGCGGGCGCTTTGCGTTGCAGCTTGGCCGAGCTCATTGGCGACATCACCACCGCCACCCCCGAGTGGCTGTTGATCCGAGAGTTGCTGCACAACCGCGACGACGCCACGCTGCGCCGGGTGCGCATTGCCGTGGGTGAGATGCTGGGCACGGGTGGCCAACAAGCGTCGCGCAGTTCTCGCATTGCCTTGATTGGTTTGCGCGGTGCGGGCAAATCGGCATTGGGGCAAATGCTGGCTGAAGACCTGGGTTTTCCCTTTGTGGAGCTCAGCCGAGAGATCGAGAAATTTGCAGGTTGCAGCATCTCGGAAATCCAGGGCTTGTATGGCATGAACGCCTACCGCCGCTACGAGTTGCGCGCCTTGGAAGAGGCCATCCAAATCTACCCTGAGGCCATCATTGCCACCCCGGGCGGCCTGGTGTCTGACCCGGCCGCTTTCAATTTGTTGTTGGCGCACTGCACCACCATTTGGTTGCAGGCCAGCCCGGAGGACCACATGCGCCGGGTGCAAGAGCAGGGCGATATGCGCCCCATGGCCGCCAGCAAAGAAGCCATGGAAGACCTCAAGAGCATTTTGGATGGGCGTGCTGCTTTCTACAGCAAGGCCGAGTACATGGTCAACACCAGCACCCAACCCCTGACCGACACGTTTTACGCCTTGCGTAACCTGGTTCGCGGGGCTTTGAAGCTGGCTGCGTGACATTTTTTCAAAAAATGCAAAATAATGCTTGCACGAAAAAATAATTGCACTATGATGCATGTCATGGCGGAAAGATAAACCCACCGTCACCTGCAACATTCTGCTTTTTAAGGAGAACACCATGTCAACCAGCCCCGTCGTCGATTACCAGACCAGCCCCGCGCAGTACAAGCACGTCAAGCTCAGCTTCAATGGCCCCGTGGCCACCTTGTCGATTGACATCGACGAGAACGCCGGCCTGCGTCCCGGCTACAAACTCAAGCTCAACAGCTACGACCTGGGCGTGGACATCGAGTTGAACGACGCGGTCAACCGCATCCGCTTTGAGCACCCCGAAGTGCGCACCGTGGTGGTGACCAGCGCCAAAGAAAAAGTGTTTTGCTCCGGCGCCAACATCTTCATGCTGGGTGTGTCTAGCCACGCTTGGAAAGTGAACTTCTGTAAGTTCACCAACGAAACCCGCAATGGCCTGGAAGATTCCTCTAAATACAGCGGCTTGAAGTTTTTGGCCGCGGTCAACGGCGCTTGCGCTGGCGGCGGCTACGAGTTGGCCCTGGCTTGCGACGAAATCATTTTGGTGGACGACCGCTCCAGCTCGGTGAGCTTGCCTGAGGTGCCTTTGCTTGGTGTGTTGCCTGGCACCGGTGGTTTGACCCGCGTGACCGATAAGCGCCATGTGCGCCATGACTTGGCTGATATTTTTTGCACCAGCGTCGAAGGTGTGCGCGGCCAAAAAGCCAAAGACTGGCGCCTGGTGGACCAAATTGCCAAGCCCGCGGTGTTTGCCCAAACCGTGCAAACCCGTGCCTTGGAGCTGGCCGCACAAAGCGACCGCCCCGCTGACGGCAAAGGCGTGAACCTGACCCCCGTGCAGCGCACCATCGAAGCCGATGCCTTGCGCTACAACCATGTGACTGTGGAGATCGATCGCGCCAAGCGCGTGGCCACCTTCACCGTCAAGGCCCCCACAGGTGCTCAGCCCACCGACATCGCTGGCATTGAAGCTGCCGGTGTGAACTGGTACCCCCTGGCCATGGCCCGCGATTTGGAAGACGCGATTTTGAGCATGCGCACCAACGAGCTCGACATCGGCACCTGGATCATCAAAACCTCGGGCGATGCCCAAGGCATGCTGGCCACCGACGCGGTGTTGCTGGCCCACCAAAACCATTGGCTGGTGCGCGAAACCATCGGCCTGATGCGTCGCACCTTCAGCCGTTTGGATGTGTCCTCACGCAGCTTGTTTGCCATGGTTGAAGAAGGCACCTGCTTTGCAGGCAGCTTCCTCGAGCTGGCCCTGGCTTGCGACCGCATCTACCACTTGGCTTTGCCCGATGCAGACAAGCCCCCAGTGATTCAGGTGGGTGAGGTGAACTTTGGTTTGTTCCCCATGGCCACCGGCCAGAGCCGCCTGAACCGTCGCTTCTACGACGAGCAGCCAGCGCTTGACGCGGTGCGCGCACAAGCAGGCAAGCCCCTGGATGCTGACGCGGCTTTTGCCATCGGCTTGGCAACCTCCAACCCCGATGACATTGACTGGACCGACGAGGTGCGCATTGCGATTGAAGAGCGCGTGGCCATGTCGCCCGATGCGCTCACAGGCTTGGAAGCCAACCTGCGCTTCAACGGTCAAGAGAACATGATCACCCGCATTTTTGGCCGCTTGACCGCGTGGCAAAACTGGATTTTCCAGCGCCCCAACGCCGTGGGCGACAAAGGTGCTTTGAAGGTTTACGGCAAGGGCGACAAAGCCGCCTTTGACTGGAACCGCGTTTAATTTTTTTCAAGTTGTGCGGCGCGATCTCAGGTGGCGCGCCGCAACCTCAATGACCCACCGCAACATTGGAGTACAGCATGACCGGTATCAATTACAGCGAAAAGATTCCTAACAACGTCAACCTCAGCGAAGACCGCACGCTGCAGCGCGCCTTGGAGCAGTGGCAGCCCAACTTCATCAACTGGTGGGACGACATGGGCCCCGAAGGCTCGACCGACATGGACGTGTACCTGCGTACCGCCGTGAGCGTGGACCCACAAGGCTGGGCGCAGTTTGGCCACGTGAAAATGCGCGACTACCGTTGGGGCATTTTCTTGAACCCTGGTGAGCAAGACCGCACCATCCATTTTGGTGACCACAAAGGTGAAAAAGCTTGGCAAGACGTGCCCGGCGAGCACCGCGCCAACTTGCGCCGCATCATTGTCACCCAAGGTGACACCGAGCCTGCATCCGTTGAGCAGCAGCGCCACCTGGGCCTGACCGCGCCCAGCATGTACGACCTGCGCAACCTGTTCCAGATCAACGTGGAAGAGGGCCGTCACCTGTGGGCCATGGTGTACCTGTTGCACAAGCACTTCGGTCGCGATGGCCGTGAAGAAGCCGATGCTTTGCTTGAGCGCCGCAGCGGCCACGAAGACAACCCACGCATCTTGGGTGCCTTCAACGAAGCCACGCCTGATTGGCTGAGCTTCTTCATGTTCACCTACTTCACCGACCGCGACGGCAAGTTCCAGTTGTGCGCCTTGGCTGAAAGCGCGTTTGACCCGCTGGCCCGCACCACCAAGTTCATGCTGACCGAAGAAGCACACCACATGTTTGTGGGCGAGTCGGGTGTGTCGCGCGTGATCTCGCGCACCGCGCAAATGATGAACGAGCTCAAGACCGACGACGTGGGCAAACTGCGTGCAGCGGGTGTGATCGACTTGCCCACCATCCAGCGTTACATCAACTTCCACTTCAGCGTGACGATTGACCTGTTCGGTGCTGATGAGTCCAGCAACGCTGCGACCTTTTACAGCTCCGGTTTGAAGGGCCGTTACGAAGAGGGCAAGCGTGTGGACGACCACGTGCTCAAAGGCCAGACTTACAAAGTGCTGGAAGCCCGTAACGGCCAGCTGGTGGAAAAAGAAGTGCCCATGCTCAACGCCTTGAACGAGGTGCTGCGTGATGACTACATCAAAGACTCGGTTGCTGGTGTGGAGCGTTGGAACAAGGTGCTGGAAAAAGCCGGCATTCCTTTCAAACTCTCTGTGCCGCACAAGGCCTTCCACCGCAACATTGGCGCGCTCTCGGGCGTGAAAGTGTCGCCCGATGGCCGCGTGGTGTCTGAGGCCGAGTGGGCTGCCAAGTCTGCCGAGTGGCTGCCTACCGGCGAAGACCGCGCTTATGTGGCCAGCTTGATGGGCCGCGTGGTCGAGCCTGGCAAGTTTGCCAACTGGATCGCTCCTCCGGTCATGGGCATCAACCGCCAGCCGGTGGACTTCGAGTACGTGCGTTTCAACTGAAACTCTGCTCGATAATCTGACCAAGCAAGGGGCCTGAGAGAGGCCCCTTCTCCATCCTGAACTTTGAGGAGACAGCCATGGGTACCAACGACGTCCTGGTGATCAAGCAGCACTTGATCGACCCCGAAATTTGCATCCGTTGCAACACCTGCGAAGCCACTTGCCCCGTGGGTGCCATCACCCACGATTCGCGCAACTACGTGGTGGACGCCGAAAAGTGCAACTTGTGCATGGCTTGCGTGCCGCCTTGCCCCACAGGCTCGATCGACAATTGGCACGACATGCCCCGCGTGCGCGCCTACAGCATCGACGAACAACTCACCTGGGACGAGCTGCCCGCACCCCTGCCAGCTGAAGAATTAGCAGCTGCTGGCGACGCGCCTTCTGAGCAGGTGGTGACTGAGACACAAGCTGCGCCTGCGCAAGCTGTCTTTGCCCAAGCTGTCTCTGCGCAAGCCACACCGTCTTATGGCGCCACCATGCCGCCCTGGTCGGCAGCGCACGCCTACACCAATCTGTATGGCCCCAAGGCTGCCGAGAAAACCATCACCGCCACCGTGAGTGGCAATGTGCGCGTGACCGAGGTGGGTAAAACTGCTGGCAGCGACTACGACACCCACCACCTGGTGCTCGATTTTGGCGCCATGCCTTTCCCCGTGCTCGAGGGCCAGAGCATCGGCATCATTCCGCCGGGCGTAGATGCCTCAGGCAAGCCCCACCACGCGCGCATGTACTCCATTGCCAGCGCGCGCAACGGCGAGCGAGCCGGCTACAACAACCTGTCACTCACCATCAAACGCGTGCTGCAAGACCACGACGGCAAGCCTGTGCGTGGTGTGGCCAGCAACTTCATGTGCGACCTGCAAGTGGGTGACAAGGTCCAGGTGATTGGTCCGTTTGGCGCGAGCTTCCTCATGCCTAACCACCCCAAGAGCCACATCGTGATGATCTGCACCGGCACGGGCAGCGCGCCCATGCGTGCCATGACCGAGTGGCGTCGACGCTTGCGCAATTCGGGCAAGTTTGAGCCGGGCAAATTGATGTTGTTCTTTGGTGCGCGCACCCAAGAAGAGCTGCCTTACTTTGGCCCGCTGCAAAACTTGCCCAAAGACTTCATCGACACCAACTTTGCGTTTTCACGCACGCCTGGCCAGCCCAAGCGCTATGTGCAAGACGTGATGCGTGAACGCGCCGCCGATTTGCTGCCCATGCTGCAAGACCCCAACGCGTACTTTTACGTGTGCGGTTTGAAGAGCATGGAAGAGGGCGTGGTCATGGCGCTGCGCGATGTGGCCCAAAGCGCAGGCCTGGACTGGGCTGAGCTGGGCGAAGCCATGAAGCGCCAAGGCCGTTTGCACCTGGAAACGTATTAAAGCGTGAGGATGTCACGGCAGCTTGAAGGAGCCGCCATGACAAAAGCCCGACCATCGCAAGATGGCCGGGCTTTGTTTTTGATAGCAATCCCATCAACAAAGATGGGGCTTAGAGGGCAATATCAAATGTTATCGGTGAAGCTGCGCAGCTTGTCCGAACGCGAAGGGTGCTTGAGCTTGCGCAGCGCCTTGGCTTCAATTTGACGGATGCGCTCGCGCGTCACATCAAACTGCTTGCCCACCTCTTCCAGGGTGTGGTCGCTGGTCATCTCAATGCCAAAACGCATGCGCAGCACTTTGGCTTCGCGGGGGGTCAGGCTATCCAAGATGTCTTTGACCACATCGCGCAGGCCAGCTTGCATGGCTGCATCCATGGGTGCGGTGTTGGCGCTGTCCTCGATGAAGTCACCCAAGTGGCTGTCGTCATCGTCACCGATCGGGGTTTCCATCGAGATCGGCTCTTTGGCGATCTTCATGATCTTGCGGATCTTGTCTTCAGGAATCTCCATCTTCGCCGCCAAGATGCCGGCATCGGGCTCAAAGCCAAACTCCTGCAAGTGTTGACGGCTGATGCGGTTCATCTTGTTGATGGTCTCGATCATGTGCACCGGGATGCGGATGGTGCGGGCCTGGTCCGCGATCGAGCGGGTGATGGCCTGACGGATCCACCAGGTGGCGTAGGTTGAGAACTTGTAGCCGCGGCGGTACTCGAACTTGTCCACGGCTTTCATCAAACCGATGTTGCCTTCTTGGATCAAATCGAGGAACTGCAAACCGCGGTTGGTGTACTTCTTGGCGATGGAAATCACCAGGCGCAAGTTGGCCTCGATCATCTCTTTCTTGGCCGCGCGTGAGGCGTACTCGCCTTCGTTCATGCGCTTGTTGATGTCTTTGAGTTGCTCCAAGGGCACCACCACACGGGCTTGCAAGTCGATGAGCTTTTGCTGCAGGTCTTGTACCGGCGGGATGTTGCGACCCATGATCGCGCTCCAGGGCTTGCCAGCAGCGGCTTGCTTTTCAATCCATTTCAGGTTGAGCAGGTTGGACGCCACAGGCGCGCCGTTTTTGTCGCGGCCGCTGAAGTCAGCAATGAAGCTTTCTTGCGGGTAGCCACATTTGTCCACGATGATGCGACGCAGCTCGCGCTCTTTCTTGCGGATGTCGTCGACCTGTGAGCGCACCAGCTCGCACAGCTTTTCGATGGTCTTGGCCGTGAAGCGGATGGTCATGAGCTCTTCGCTCAGGGCCTTTTGCGCTTTGGCGTAGTTGGGCGTGCCGTAGCCTTCTTTGTCGTAAGCCTTGTGGACTTTTTCGAACAAGTCGCGCAGGCGGTCGAAACGCTCCAGCGCTTGGTTCTTGAGTTCTTCGAGCTTCTTGGTCAGGGCTTTGGAGCCGCCTTTGCCGTCGTCGTCGTCGGCTTCGTCGTACTCGTCAAAGTCTTCCTCGGCCACGAAGTCGTCGGCCTCGTTGGGGTTGGAAAAGCCGTCCACGATGGTGGAGATGACCACCTTGCCCTCGCGGATCTCTTCGCCCATGCGCAAAATTTCAGCGATGGTCGCTGGCGAGGCCGAGATGGCCTCCATCATGGCCATCAAGCCGCCTTCGATGCGCTTGGCAATCTCAATCTCGCCCTCACGCGTGAGCAGCTCGACCGTGCCCATTTCACGCATGTACATGCGCACCGGGTCGGTGGTGCGGCCGAACTCGCTGTCCACGGTGGACAGGGCGGCTTCGGCCTCTTCTTCGGCTTCTTCTTCGGTTGCAGCGGTGGGGCCGGTGTTGTTGAGCAACAGGGTCTCAGCATCCGGGGTTTGCTCGTACACCGCCACGCCCATGTCGTTGAGCATG
>DKJZ01000040.1 GCA_002454975.1 Hylemonella sp. UBA6679 | reverse complement strand
TTCCACCAGCCAGTCCATGCGTTCGTTCGCAGGCATGCCCAAGGCAATGTGCACGCGCCGCGTGGCTTCGCGTTCTACCGCATGGTGCGCGGTGATGCGCACGCCCACCTCGCTGCGGCCCATGTGGGTGACGGTGGCTTCAAATTCGCCGCCCGCACTGTCCACACCCGGGCCATGGTTGAAAAGCGTGAGCGTGTCGCCGGGCTGGAACCGTAGCACTTGCACATGGCGCGCCGCACCCGCGGGCAGGTTGAGCTCTAGGCCGACCTGCAGGGGGAGTGGGCAATAAAACCGTGGCATAAATTGCTATGAATTCAGGAGCGTGAAGGTGATTGAAAACAAGGCTTACAGGCCTTAACTGCGTCCAAACGCAAACACCTCAGGCGGTTTGATGCCTTCGATGTCTTCGACCAAACGCAGCAGTGGTTTGAGCTCCATGTAGCGGCTGCACGTTGCGCGGATGTAAGCAATGAAGCGCGGCGCATCGGCCAGGTACTGCGGCTTGCCGTCGCGCAGCGTCAAGCGCGCAAAAATGCCGGCCACCTTCAAGTGGCGCTGCAAACCCATCCACTCCACGCCCTTGTAAAACTCGCCAAAGTCATCGCCCACCGGCAGCCCCGCTTTGCGCGCTTGCTGCCAGTAACGGATGGTCACATCGAGCACATGCTCTTCGTCCCAGCTCAAAAACGCATCGCGCATCAGGCTGGCGATGTCGTAAGTGATGGGGCCGTAGACCGCGTCTTGGAAATCCAGCACGCCCAGGCCTGTGCCGAGCGTGGGGGCATCACCAGACGCTGGACCACTCACCATCAAATTTCTAGGCATGAAATCGCGATGAACGTAAACGCTAGGCCAGCGCAAGTTCTCTGCAACGATGCGGTCAAAAGCGGCATCCAAGGTGGCGCGTTGCGTCTCCGTCAAAGCCACACCGCGGTGCTGGGCGATGTACCAATCAGGAAACAGCGCGAGTTCGCGGCGCAGCAGGGCTTCGTCGTAGGCCGGCAGCACGCCCGGCTTGGAGGCGAGTTGCCATTGAATCAAAGCCTCAAGTGCTTGCTGGTACAGGGGCAGGTTGGGTGCAAAGCTCTCCAAACTACCGGCGTGTTTCATGACCTGCATCATGGTGTGGCTACCCAGGTCGGTGAGCAGCATGAAGCCTTGCGCTTGGTCCCAGGCCAGCACCTCGGGCACATGCAGACCAGCCTCTTTCATGAGGGCGGCCACCTGCACAAAGGGTTGGCAGTTTTCTTTCTCAGGCGGGGCGTCCATGATGATGCGCGTGCCGCCTGCGGCGGCTATGCGCAGGTAGCGCCGAAAGCTCGCATCTGCCGAGGCCAGGCGCAGGCTGGCCACCTCAAGTTGCTGGGGGCCGCTGAGGGCGGCGAGCCAAGTTTCAAAGGCGGCCTGGCGTTGCGCGTCGGCCCAGGTGACAAGGGGTGCAGAGGTGGGTGTCATGGATAATCCCATTCTACAAAGCCACCGCCGTGAACCACGCACCGACCCCCTCAAATGTGACGCGCAAGACGCCCCGGGCCCGCCCCCGCTGGGCAGCGCGCACGGGTGCTGCTGGGCCTTGGGTGTGGGCTTGTGCGCAGGTTCTGGCCGTGCTGGCCTTGCTGCCGTTTGGCGCCCAGGCCCAGAGCCAAGCCCCCAGCGACGCAACAACCGTTTCCACCACGCCCCAAAGCCTTGCCGAGCGGCCCATGCGCCTGCGCAACACGCCGCGGCTCAACGAGACCATTTCAGACGCGCAGCGCCGCGCCCTGCCCACGTTTTTGTACGGCGAGCTGCTCACCGGCCGGCCCGACCTGGACATGCTGCTCACCGGTCGGGTGCTGCTGCGCCGGGGCGACACCGTGATTCGCGCTGACCGGCTGAGCTACTACCAGCCCGATGACCTGGCGCGCGCGCAAGGCCATGTGCGCATCAACCGCGCAGGCAATGTGTTTGAGGGCCCGGTGATGGAGCTGCGGGTGGATGCCTTCGAAGGCTTCTTCATGGAGGCCGACTACCAGTTCTTGAGCAACAAAGCGCACGGGCACGCCAGCCGCGTGGATTTTCTTGACGACAAGCGCGCCATCATCCGCAACGCCACCTTCACCACCTGCGAGCGCCAACCCGGCCCGAGCTGGATGCCCGAGTGGATGATGCGCGCGGCCACTTTGCGCATCGACGGCGAGGACGAGGTGGGTGTGGCGCAAAACGCGCAGCTCAGCTTCATGGGCGTGCCGTTTTTGAGTGTGTCGAGCATTGGGTTTTCGCTCAGCGAAAAGCGCAAGTCGGGCATGTTGGCGCCCACATTTGGTGTGGACAGCATCAGCGGCACCCAGGTGACCGCGCCCTATTACCTCGACATCGCCCCCAACCGCGACCTCACCTTGTTTCCCACCCTCATGAGCAAGCGCGGGCTGGATGTGGGCGCCGAGTTTCGCTATTTGGAGCCCAGCTACAGCGGCAAGCTGCGCGGCAACTACATGCCTGCAGACGTGCTGCGCGGCACCGACCGCTGGGGCACTTCGTTCCAACACAGCGGCCCCATCGCCACGGGCCTGAGCGGTGTGGGCACGGTGGGCTTGAGCCTCAACCTCAACCGGGTGAGTGATGACAATTACTGGCGCGATTTCCCGCGAGGCGGCACCTCGCTCACCCAGCGTTTGCTGCCCAACGATGCGCTGCTGAGCTGGGGCCGCGGCGATGTGACAGCCACCTTGCGCGCGCTGCAATGGCAGACCCTGCAAGACCCGACCTCGCCCATCGTCCCGCCTTACGACCGCTTGCCCCAGCTCGCTGCGCGCATGGCCCGCTTGGATGTGAACGGCTTTGACCTCTCTTTGGACGGCGACTACACCCAGTTTTACGCCGACCGCAGCCTGACCCGGCAAAGCAATGTGCAGCGCAGCTTCATGCTCGCCCAGCTCAGCCGCCCCGTGGTGAGCGCCTTTGGCTTTTTCACGCCCAAGGTGCAAATGCACACCACCAGCTACCAATACGATGCGCCCATCAGCACAGGCGACATGTCGGCCAGCCGCACCGTGCCCACCTTCAGCCTGGACGCTGGCTTGGTGTTTGAGCGCGACACCGCCTACTTTGGGCGCAGCGTGACGCAAACCCTCGAGCCGCGCCTGTTCTACACCTACACGCCCTTTCGCAACCAAAGCTACCTGCCCAACTACGACTCGGGCCTGAGCGACTTCAACTTCGCCAGCATCTACACAGAAAACGCTTTTGTGGGCCACGACCGCATTGCCGACAACAACCTGCTGACCGCCGGCGTGACCACGCGCTTTTTGAACGCCGATACCGGCGCCGAACAAGCCCGCCTGGGCGTGGCGCAGCGCTTTCGCCTCGAAGACCAGCTGGTGACCTTGCCTGGGGGCAGCTTCTCGCCTTCAGGCTTGAGCGACATTTTGCTGGGCGCTGGTTTGAACCTCAACAACCGCTGGGTGCTCGACTCGGTGGTGCAGTACAACCCCACCACCCAGCAATCGGTGCGCTCCACGGTGGGTGCGCGCTACCACCCAGGCAACTACCGCGTGGTCAACCTGGCCTACCGCTTTCAGCGCAACACCAGTGAGCTCTTAGACATCGGGTGGCAGTGGCCACTGAGCAACCCCTTGCGCGATGAGCCGCCCGACCGGGGTGCGGCCGGACGCGGCCTGGGCGCAGACCGCTGGTACAGCGTGGGGCGCTTGAACTACAGCCTGGCCGAGGCCAAGCTGGTCGACTCGATTGTGGGCTTTGAGTACGATGCGGGCTGTTGGCTCGGGCGCGTGGTGGTGGAAAAGCTCTCCACCGGCCTGGTCAGCAGCAACCAGCGCCTGATGTTCCAATTGGAGTTTGTTGGTTTCTCGCGTTTGGGCATCGACCCGCTCTCCACCTTGAAAGCCAACATCCCCCGTTACCAGACCTTGCGTGAACAAACGACCGCACCAAGTCGGTTCAGCAATTACGATTGAGGCTTATGCGAACATCTGTTTTGGCCCTGACCCTGGCCGTCCTCAGCACCCTGGCAGCCCTGCCCGCGGCCGCGCAGGGCTTGCGCCTGTCGCGCAACATCTCGCCTGAGTTGCCTGCAGCCCCCGTGGTGACCAGCGATGCGCAGCGCCAAGCAGACTTCATTGTGGCCGTGGTCAACACCGAGCCCATCACCAACTACCAAGTGAGTGTGGAGGTGCGCCGTGTGCTGCAGCAGCTCAGCGCCCAGCGCCGTACCCTGCCCGAGCCGGCCGAGGTTGCGCGCCAGGTGCTTGAGCGCATGATCAGCGACAAAACCCAGCTGCAACTGGCCCGCGAAACCGGTATTCGCGTGGACGAGGCGGTGGTGGACCAGGCCGAGCAGTCGGTGGCGCGGCAAAACCAGTTCAGCGTGGCCGAGCTGCACCAGCGCCTGGCCGCCGATGGCGTGGAAGTCAGCCAGTTTCGCGAGCAGTTGCGTGAACAGCTCATGATCACCCGGCTGCGCGAACGCGACATGGAGCCGCGCGCCCGTGTGAGCGACGCCGAGGTCGACCAGTACCTGCAAGAACAAAACGAGAAAAACAAGCAGCTGGGCAACCAGCTCATTCACATTGCGCAAATTTTGGTGACCGTGCCCGAAGAGGCCGACGACAAGCGTGTGGACGACCTGCGCGTGCGCGCCAACTGGGTGCTGGCCCGTGCCAAGAGCGGCGAAGACTTTGCGGCCCTGGCGCGCGAGGTATCCAACTCGCCTGACCGCAACAACGCTGGCCAGCTTGGTCTGCGCAGCGCTGACCGTTACCCGCCCCTGTTTGTGGAGGCGGTGCAAAACTTGGCGGTGGGTGACATCACCGGGCCAGTGCGCTCAGGAGCGGGGTTTCACGTGCTCAAGCTGCTGGAAAAGCGCAGCGAAGGCATGCCCGCAGCCACCGTGGTGCAGCAACGCGCCCGCCACATTTTGCTGCGCCCCAGCGCCCAGCTGAGCGAAGGCATGGCGCGCGACAAGCTCAATGATTTCCGCCGCCGCCTCAATGCCGGCCAGACCGACTTTGCCACCCTGGCCAAAGAAAACTCGCAAGACGGCAGCGCCGAGGCCGGTGGCGATTTGGGCTGGGCCAGCCCCGGGCAGTTTGTGCCCGAGTTTGAAGAGGTGCTCAACCGCCTGAACCCCGGGCAAATCAGCGAGCCTTTGATTTCTCGTTTTGGTGTGCACCTGATCCAGTTGCTCGAGCGACGCAACGCCGCCTTGGGCGAGCGCGAGCAACGCGAGTTGGTGCGTGCCCAGTTGCGCGAGAAAAAGCTCGACGATACCTTTGCCATTTGGGCGCAAGAGGTGCGCGCCAAAGCCTATGTGGAGCTGCGCGACCCACCCCAGGCCAACCAGCCTTGAGCCTTTTTTTGTTGTCACCTAGCCCCACGTTTTGAAACACATCCCTCGCAAGCGCTTCGGCCAACACTTCCTCTCGGACCGAGGGATCATTGACGACATCGTGGGGGCCATCAACCCCCAAGCCAGCGAGGTGATGGTGGAGATTGGCCCAGGGCTGGCCGCACTCACCCAGCCGCTGGTCGAGCGCTTGGGCCACTTGAATGTGATTGAGCTTGACCGCGATTTGGCCGCTAAATTGCGCGGCCACCCGCAGCTCAAGGTCATTGAGTCTGATGTGCTTAAAGTGGATTTCACCCAGCTGGCACAAGACCTGGGCGCTACAAAATTAAGAGTGGTGGGCAATTTGCCCTACAACATCTCCACCCCGATTTTGTTTCACTTGCTCGCGCACGTGGCGGTGGTGCAAGACCAGCACTTCATGCTGC
>DKJZ01000003.1 GCA_002454975.1 Hylemonella sp. UBA6679 | reverse complement strand
TCTCCATGAACTGGCTGGGCAACTCCACCGCGTCCCACTCCACACCGCTGATGCCCGAGACATCACGCTCGTTCACTTGCGTGAGCATGTGGTGCAGGCCGTGGCCAAATTCATGGAAGAGGGTGATCACATCGTCGTGCGTGAGCAGCGCGGGCTTGCCCTCCACGCCCTGCGCGAAGTTGCACACCAGGTGCGCCACCGGGGTTTGCAGCTGCCCGTTGTCGGGCCGCAGCCAGCGGGCGCGCACATCGTCCATCCAGGCGCCGCCGCGCTTGCCGGTGCGCGCGGGTTGGTCCAGGTAAAACTGGCCCACCAGCACTGGGCCCGCGGCTGTGCTGCGCTCGATGCGGTAAAACTCAACGGCCGGGTGCCACACAGGGGCTTGGTCGGGCCGGATGCTCACCTCAAACAAGGTCTCGATGATTTTGAACAGGCCCGCCAACACCCGCGGTGCGGTGAAGTACTGTTTGACCGCTTGCTCGCTGAAGGCGTATTTAGCTTCTTTGAGTTTCTCGGACACATAGGGCCAGTCCCAAGCTTGTGGGTTGCTCAAGGCCAAATGCTCAGTGGCAAAGGCGCGCAGCTCGGCCATGTCTTGCTCGGCGTAGGGGCGTGCTTTTTGCGCCAGGTCGCGTAAAAAGCGGATGACCTGTTCGGGCGACTCGGCCATCTTGGGTACCACCGACACCTCGCCAAAATTCTTAAAACCCAGCAGCTGCGCCTCTTCTTGGCGCAGGGCCAAGATCTCGCGGATCAGCGCGCTGTTGTCGAACTTGGCAGCCTCAGCCGGTGCCTGGTCGGATGCGCGGGTGACGTAGGCGCGGTAGAGTTTTTCGCGCACATCGCTGCGCTGGGCAAACTGCATGATGGGCAAGTAGCAAGGCATTTTCAGGGTGAGTTTGTAGCCTTCTTTGCCCTCTGCAAGTGCTGCTGCACGTGCGGCTTGCACCACATCGTCTGGCACGCCTTCGAGTTCTTCGGCGCTGGCAAAGTAAGCGTAGGCGTCGGTGGCGTCCAAAGCGTTTTCGCTGAACTGCTGGCTCAAAGCGGCTTGGCGTTCTTGAATCTCGGCGTAGCGTGCTTTGGCGGCGCCCGTCAGCTCTGCACCACCCAGCACGAAGTTGCGCAAAGCGTTTTTGAGGGCTTGGGCTTGCTCGGCGTTGAGCGTGGCAGGGTCAATGGCTTTGTACTTGGCAAACAAGCGCTCGTCGGCACCCAGGCGCGTCCAAAACTCGGTCACACGGGGAAGCTCGGCGTTGTAGGCCGCGCGCAGCTCGGGCGTGTCGGCCACGCTGTTGAGGTGGCTCACCGCACCCCAGGCCCGGCCCAGGCGCTCGGTGGCCACGTCCAAGACCACGGCAATGTCGCGCCACTTGGCGGGAAACTCGGGGGCGGTGACGGTGTCGAGCGCGGTTTGTGCGTCTTGCAGCAGCTGGTCCATGGCGCCGGGCACATGCTCGGGCGCGATGCGGTCAAACTGCGGCAGGCCAGAGGTGTCAAGAAGTGGGTTGGGGGTGTGGTTCATGGTGGTCATGTGAGGGCGCAGGCTGAAATTTCCAGACGGTGTGACGCAAGGGGTTTTTTTTGCGGCTTGCCAGACTAGTGTGCCGGTGCCTGCGCTGCCGCGAGCTCGGCGGCTTGCAAGGTGTTGACCAAGAGCATGGTGATGGTCATCGGGCCCACGCCGCCAGGCACGGGGGTGATGTGGCTGGCCACGGCTTTGACGCCCTCAAAATCCACGTCGCCGCAGAGTTTGCCTTGCTCATCGCGGTTCATGCCCACATCAATCACCACCGCGCCGGGTTTGACCATGTCGGCGGTCAGCACATTGCGTTTGCCCACGGCGGCCACGATGACGTCGGCTTGCAGGGTCATGGCCTTGAGGTCGGCTGTGGCGCTGTGGCAGATGGTCACGGTCGCGCTTTCTTGCAGCAGCATCATGGCCATGGGCTTGCCCACGATGTTGGAGCGGCCAATCACCACCGCGTGTTTGCCGCGCAGCTTGTAGCCGATGCTCTCCAACATTTTCATGCAGCCATAAGGCGTGCAAGGCCAGTAGCCGGGCAGGCCGGTCATCAAGGCGCCTGCGCTGGCGATGTGAAAACCGTCCACGTCTTTGGCTGGGCTGATGGCTTCGATCACCTTTTGCGCATCGATGTGCGCAGGCAGGGGCAGCTGCACCAAAATGCCGTGGATGCTGGGGTCGTTGTTGAGGGCCTCCACCCGTGCCAGCAATTCAGCTTCGGTCATGGTGGCGTCGTACTTCTCGAGCACCGAGTGCAGGCCATTGTCTTGGCAAGACTTGACCTTGTTGCGCACATACACCTGGCTGGCTTGGTTGTCGCCCACCAGCACCACGGCCAGGCCGGGGGTGATGCCTTGAGCCTTCAAGGCGGCAGCACGCTTGGCCACGTCTGCGCGCAGGGTTTGAGAAAGGGCGTTGCCGTCGATGAGTTGTGCTGTCATGGCGTTTCGGTTACTTAGGAGTAAAAACGCCCGCTGATCCAAGGATGGCGGGCGCTGATTGCTATCAAAAAAAGAGCAGGTTCAGGCTTTGGCGGGTGTCTGGCCCAGGGCAATCTTGAGCAGGTCAGCCACCGTGTTGGCGTTGAGCTTTTCCATGATGTTGGCGCGGTGCGCCTCCACGGTTTTGATGCTGATGCCCAGATCGTCGGCAATTTGCTTGTTGAGGCGACCGGCCACGATGCGCTCGAGCACCTGGCTTTCGCGCAGGGTGAGCTTGGCCATCAGGGCTTCGCGGTTGGCGGCTTGCTGCAGGCCGGCAAAGCTGTCGCGCGCTGCATCGAGCATGCGCTCGACCATGGCGAGCAACTGCGATTCGTTGAAGGGCTTTTGGATGAAGTCCATCGCGCCTTTTTTCATGGTTTCCACCGCCATGGGCACATCGCCGTGGCCGGTGATGAAAATCATGGGCAGGGGCGAGCGCATCTCGATCAAGCGGTTTTGCAAGTCCAGGCCGGTCATGCCGCCCATGCGCACATCGGCAATCAGGCAAGCCACTTCGCGCTGGTCAAAGCGGCTCAGAAAGGTTTCGGCCGATTCAAAGCAGCGCACGCGGTAGTCACTGCCTTCGAGGAGCCATTGCACCGAATCGCGCACGGCTTCGTCGTCATCGACCACATACACCGTGCCTTTTTTTGGAATCAAACTCATGCTTTAGCCTGGAATACTGTCAGCTTGGTCAACAAACGGGATGCTGGCTGCGTTGGCCTGGGGGATCCAGAACGAGAAGCAGCAACCCGTCACATCCGAACCATTGTAGATGTTCTGCGCTTGGAGCCTGCCTTTGTGCGATTCCACGATGGATCGGCACAGGCTCAGGCCAATGCCCATGCCATCGGGCTTGGTGGTGTAGAAGGCCTCGTAGAGCTTTTCCATTTGCGCCGCATCAATGCCCATGCCGGTGTCAAATACCGAGAACTCCACCACGTCTTTGCCTTCGCGCCGCGCGGGCAACACATGCAGCTCCACTTGGCGCTGCTCCATGCTTCGTTGCGCTTGGTGGATGGACTCCGCGGCGTTTTTGAGCAGGTTGACCAGCACCTGTTCAATCAGGATGGGGTCCACGTGCAGGGCCGGCAGCCGCTCAGCCATGTGGGTTTTGAGGCGCACCTGCAGGCGGCGAAACTCGATCTCGGTGAGCTCCAAGGCCTCGGTGATCATGGTCTTGGCATCGGCGCGCGTGCGGTTGGGCTCGCTGCGCTTCAC
>DKJZ01000033.1 GCA_002454975.1 Hylemonella sp. UBA6679 | reverse complement strand
CACACAGAACGACGAGGGGCCAAGCAAGCTAAAAAGCGGGGGCACAAAAGCGGGCACCAGGTCAAAAATCCACATGCTCACCGTGGCACTCAAAATCGCCAAAAAGTAAAGCGCTGGCTTGGCCAAGCCGCCTTGGCTGCTGCCCAGGTACAGGGTGAGCAGCGGCAAAACCAGCGTGATCAACCAGCCAAACAGCATTTTGTTGGTGACGGGTGCGGCCTGGGCTGCCGCTGTTGCAGTGGGCACGGCAGCTGTGGTGGGCGCCTGTGCGCTGGCACCCATTTGACGCACCCGCTGGGCCAAAGCTTGGTAGTTGTCGTACAGCCAAGATTTCACCGCGGGGTTGGCATGGCTGATCTCTTGCAAAGCGGCCACAGGAAAAGAAAACACCTTGGCTGAGCTCAGCGCTTTGACGTTAAAAGCCAGCGTTTGGGCTCCAAGCAGCAGCTCTGTGCCGAGCGCGCCTTCTTCGAGCCTGCATGCGTGCGCAGCATCGGCCACCTCCAGCACGCCAGACTGTACAAAACAGATGTTCTCGCTGTGCTCGCCCAAGCGGTAGAGCGGTTCGTCGGGTTTGAGCTCAAGCAACTTGAAGGCACTCAAAAGCCTGGACTGGTCGGTGGCTGTGAGCAACTGAAACAGCGGATTGGCCCGGATGAATTCAATGGAAGCGGTGTCTAAAGCGCTCATGTTGGGGATTTTTGTTTGGCCAAGGGATAAGTTCTGCCCGTTATGGTGCAGCAAGAACTTTGAATGCAATATGCGTTCCTAGTGTAGCGTTCCTGAATAAAAATTCAGAGCTGGACTTTTTATATTTAGGTAAATCTGTCTCAGCCTTTGTGCACAGATGCCGCTTATGGACTGAAAAACCAAAACAAACGATATGAAATAAGTTTTCAACTATCGTTATTTAAAACTCATTGGGTTTTTAATTTAATTCACACAAGACCGGAGCCTAGCGACACTGCAGCCCATCGCTGCAAGCTTAAAGTGGGTGCATGTCAAAACGGTGAAATCACAATCTGCCCAGCCATTCAAGCGCTTACCCAAGCTTAGGCTGGGCTCAGGCGTGGCTTAATGTGCCAAACGTTACATCTCAGGCAAGATTTAAACCACCCCATGCGGCGCGCCCTTCTTCTCGGCAAATTAACCCTGCTGTGCTTGCTCACGCAGCTCTCAGGCTGCGAGATTCCGGGCTTGGGCAAAGACGCTGCCGAGGTCAAGCTTGAAGCCGACAGCAAGGCCACGGGTGCGGCCTGTCGACATGCGCTGCGGGGCATCGAAGACTGCTACTTGCTCAACCCCAAAGGCTCAAAAACCGCCATTTACGATGGCTGGAAAGAGATGGACCTCTACATGCGCGAGAACAAACTCGACGGGCAAAAAACCACCGTGGTGGTCGCCGAGGTCAAACCGGTGCCCAAGGAGCCCGAGCCCAAAGAAGAGGTGCTCGAAGATGACGAAGACAAGCCCGTTAAAAAAGGCAAGTCCAAGTCGAGGCAGTAATTCAGGCCAGCTCGAACACCGCCATGCTCTCCACGTGGGCGGTGTGCGGAAACATGTTGACCACCCCTGCAGCCACACAACGGTAACCCGCCTGGTGCACCAACAAGCCAGCATCGCGCGCCAAGGTGGCGGGGTTACAGCTCACATACACAATGCGTTTGGGCGGTGTCCAGGCTTGGGCGCCCGGCGTGAAGCTCAGCAGCTCGGCGGCCTCGTCGGCGCCCGACTTGGTTGGCGCATGGGTGTAGGCCTGGGGGTTCACACGCTGTTGGTGGAGATCGGCCAGGGCTTTGGCCAAGGCAAAGGCACCTTCACGCGGCGGATCGATCAGCCAGCGGTCAGCTACCCCGTCTTGCACCAACATGGCTGGGGTCATCTCAAACAAATTACGCGCTACGAAATCTGTAGCGCATAAGGCTTGATTGGCGGGGCGTGAGGCCTGATTTTGCTTGTAATTCTCGCGGGATCTGGCCACCAAAGCCTCGCTGCCCTCAATGCCCAAAACACGGCCAGCCCGGGTGGCCAAGGGCAAGGTGAAATTGCCCAAGCCGCAAAACCAATCAATCACGCGCTCGGTGGGCTGCACGTCGAGCAAACGCAAAGCGGTCGACACCAGCACGCGGTTGATGTGCGGGTTGACCTGGGTGAAATCGGTGGGCTTGAACGGCATGGTGATGCCAAAATCTGGCAAACCGTAGGACAAGAGCTCGCCGCCCTCATCGAGCAGGCGCACGGTTTCTGGCCCCTTGGGCTGCAGCCACCATTGCACCTGATGCTGTGCCGCAAAAGCGCGCAAGCGGGCCAGGTCGGCCTCGCTCAAAGGCTCGAGGTGACGCAGCACCAGCGCGGTGACGGTGTCGCCACAGGCCAGCTCAATTTGTGGGCAGGTTTCAACCGCATCCATGCTCCCAATCAGCGCGCGCAGGGGCATGAGCATGGCGTCCACATGCGGGGGCAGCACCTTACAGGTTTGCATGTCGGCCACATAACGGCTTTTGCGCTCGTGGAACCCCACCAACACCGCGCCTTTTTTTCGCACATGTCGCACCGACAAACGGGCACGGTAGCGGTAGCCCCAGGCGGGTCCCTCAATGGGGCGCAACATGGTTTGGGCACGCACCTTGCCCAGGTGCCACAGGTTGTCTTCGAGCACGCGCTGCTTGACAGCAACTTGCGCGCCCACATGCAGGTGCTGCATCTTGCAGCCGCCACAAGCACCCGCATGCAAACCGAAATTCGGGCACCCTGGGGTGACCCGTTGCGACGACTCGGCATACACCGTGGTGAGCGTGGCTTGTTCCCAGTTGTTCTTTTTGCGGTTGACGTTGGCGCTGACCACCTCAAAGGGCAGCGCGCCTTCGACAAACACCACCTTGCCGTCGGCTCGGTGGGCAATGCCCTGGGCGTCCATGTCGAGCGACTCGATCACCAACGCATCGGCGGGGGCGTGCGCAGGGCGCTTAGGCAGGTAGGGGCTGATGGTGCGATACGACGTGGCGGATTCATCGCGCGCATCTTTGGCTGGCGCAGGCGCACCAGAGACGTTGGCGGGGCTTGGTTTGGGGGCAGCGGCCGAGGCGCTGGCGGCTTGAGGCGCCGAGTGGGGCAAATTTTCAGGGGCAGTCATCCCCCAATTGTCTCAGACCGCTAAAACAGCGCGTCCGGTGAAATGCCCCGGCGTACAAGGTGTCGCTTGAGCTTGAAGAGCGCCTCGTTTTGAATTTGGCGCACCCGCTCGCGGGTCAGACCTAAGCGCTGGCTGATCTCCTCCAGGGTGGTCGGGTCTTGCTGGTGCAGGCCAAAACGCGCCTCAAGCACCGATTGCTCGCGCTCGCTCAAGGTCGCCAGCCAGGTTTCGAGCAACTGCTCGACCTCGTGGGTTTGGTGCGATTGGGCCGGGTCCACGGCGAGCTCGTCTTCCAGGCCATCGCCCAGGCTTTGGTCGCCCTCCTCGCCCACAGAGGCATCGAGCGAACGCGGGGTTTCGGCCAAAGCCAGCAAATCAGCGATGTCTTGGGTGTCGCGGTTGAGAAAGGCGGCGATGTCTTCGAGCTTGACGCCATCGGGGCGGCGCGCCAGCAAAGACGGATCGCTCTCGAGCAAACGCCGCGCTCGCAAGACCTGCTGCAACTCGCGCACCACATTGACGGGCAAGCGAATCACCCGCCCCTGAAAAATCAAGGCCCGCTCCACCGACTGGCGGATCCACCAGGTGGCGTAGGTCGAAAAACGAAAGCCGCGCTCGGGCTCGAACTTGTCGATGGCGTGCATCAGGCCCAAGTTACCCTCTTCCACCAGGTCGGACATGGGCACACCCCGGCCCAGGTACATCTTGGCAATGCTCACCACCAGGCGCAGGTTGTGTTCAACCATGCTTTGGCGGGCCTCAAAATCGCCCGCCCGGGCGCGGGTGGCCGTCTCAAACTCTTCTTGCGCGGTGAAAAGCTCGGTTTTGCGGATGCGGCGCAGGTAGGCCGTCAGTGCGTCGCCCGAGCCATCGTAGGCGCTCAGACCTTCGTGCGATGAACTGCCATGCTTGGGCTCAGGCGATGGCGTGGCGTCATCTGGCGCTTGATCAGCGGCGCCCCAAGGGGCTGCTGCATTCGGTGAATCGGTGGCAAACAGCGCGTCGTCGGGATTAGGCTGTGCAACATCAGGGTGGGCTTGCGGGGACTTGCGTTGCGTCATGGGGCCACCCTGATGTGTTGGGCTTAACGGGCGGGAAGAAACTTCAGCGGATCAACCGGCTTGCCTTGCCGGCGTACCTCAAAGTGCAGCTTGACGCGGTCGGCATCGGTGTTGCCCATCTCCGCAATTTTCTGGCCCTTGCGCACGTTTTGGTCTTCTTTGACTAGCAAACTTTGGTTGTGCGCGTAGGCCGTCAAATAGGTGTTGTTGTGCTTGAGGATGATGAGGTTGCCGTACCCACGCAAACCCGCCCCAGCGTAAACCACCCGGCCGTCGGCAGCTGCCAGCACTGGGTCACCGGCGCTGCCGGCAAAGTCCAAGCCTTTGTTTTTGACCTCATCAAAGCCAGCAATCACCTGCCCGCTCACGGGCCAGGCAAAACCCATCTCATCGCCGTTGTTGGACGTCTCAGGCGTGGCTTGGGTGGTTTTGGGTGCGGGGGAGACAGGGGCTGCAGACACCTCGGGCGCAGGCAAGGGCCGACCCACCACCACTGCGCCGCCAGGGGGGGCCACGCGCAGCACTTGGCCGATCTCGATGGTGTAGGGGCGCTCCAGCGCGTTCCAGCGGGCAATGTCACGCCAGTTTTGGCCGTTTTCCAAACCGATACGGATCAGGGTGTCGCCCGCTTTGACGGTGTAGTAGCCCGGTTTGCCCGCGTTGTCTTGGCCGGGCAAGACCTTGGGCGTGGCCGCCTCAGCCACAGGTGCAGCCGATACCGGCGCGGCCTGGCTGGGTCTGGGGGATGTGCGGTCTTCAACCGGTGCGCGGTTGATGGGGGTGGAGCCGCAGGCCGACAACAGGGCTGCTGCCACCACCCATGGGGCATAACGCTGACACAAGCGCAAGGCTTCAAACATGTTGGGTTCTTTCATACGATGCCTGATTTTAGAGGCACAAAATGCACCGCCTCGAGCATCGTTTGGGTCACGCCTTGGGGCGTTTTATCCACCACCATCAGCGCCTGTGCAGTGCTTTGCCCGGGCACCACCACGGGCGCCACCAGGCGCCCGCCAGGCGCGAGCTGATCAATCCAAGCCTGAGGCACGTCTTGCCCGCCCGCTGCCGCAATGATGCCGCTGTAAGGCGCGCCTTTGGGATAACCCAGCATGCCGTCGCCCAAAATCAAATGCAGGTTGGCCAGGCGCATGGGGCGCAGGTTATCGCGGGCCTTGTCATGCAAGCCACGCAAACGCTCCATGCTGAACACCTCTTGCGCCACCTGGGCCAACACCGCGGCTTGGTACCCACAACCGGTGCCAATCTCCAGCAAGCGCTGGGGTTTACCGGGGTGCACTTGCAGCAGCAGCGCAATCATGCGCGCCACCACACCCGGCTTGGAGATGGTTTGGCCCAGCCCGATGGGCAAGCTGGTGTCTTCGTAAGCTTGAATGGCCAAGGCACTGTCGACAAAACGGTGGCGCTCAACCGCACCCATGGCCGACAACACGCGCGGGTCTGTCACGCCTTGGGCGGCAATTTTGTTGACCATGGCGAGCCGCACAGCCACCGAATCCATGCCCAGCCCCTGGGGTGGCAGCACTTTCGCGCTGGCTGTGGGTGCAAGCGAACCCCGAGCAGCCGGCGGTGGCGCAGTGCCGGCTGAGCTCGCACCGAGCCGGGCTGGGAAACCGGGTCGCGTGCGCTGGGTCATACCGAGGCGTCTGAGCTTGCGTGCTTGGTGGCCACGGTTTGCCCCCAATACTTGAGGGTGTCGTGGTCGGTGAGGTCGACCTTCAGGGGGGTCATGGCCACATGCCCATGGCGGGTGGCGTGAAAGTCCGTGCCCTCCCCTTCGTCAAGCGCCGGGCCCGCCGCGCCAATCCAGTACATGGTGTCGCCACGCGGGTTGGTTTGGGTGATGACTTTTTCTGCGCTGTGGCGGCGCCCCAAGCGGCTCACCCGCATGGGCTTGAGCGCTTCCAAAGGCAAGCAAGGGATGTTCACATTGAGCAGCCAAGGCGCGCCCGACACCAGCTGTTGCGACTGCATGTGCAGCACAAACTCACGCGCTTTGGCAGCAGCCGCGTCCAGGTGCTTCCAGCCCCGCTCGGTTTGGGAAAACGCAATGGCCGGAATGCCAAACAAATACCCCTCCATGGCCGCACCCACCGTGCCAGAGTAAATGGTGTCGTCGCCCATGTTGGCGCCGTTGTTGATGCCCGAAACCACCAGGTCGGGCTTGTAGCCCAGCAGGCCTGTCAGGGCAATGTGCACGCAGTCCGCAGGGGTGCCGTTGACGTAACGAAAGCCATTGGCTGCGCGATGCACATACAAGGGGGAATGCAGGGTCAGGGCATTGGACTTGGCGCTGTTGTTGTGCTCGGGGGCCACAACCTCAACCTGGGCAATGTCGGCCAGCGCGTCATGCAAAGCCACAATGCCGTCGGCCTGGTAGCCGTCGTCGTTGGAAATCAGAATTTTCATGGTGTTCGGGGGTTTGGCTTCATTGTAGGTGGGCTGGGCTTATCATCGGCCAACAACTGAGACTGGAGACAACATGCAAGCCTGGCTGTGCGAGAACCCTGTAGGCATTGAGGCCCTGACCTGGAAAACCCTGCCCACCCCCCAACCCGGGCCAGGCCAAGTGCTGGTGCACATCAAGGCGGCGAGCATGAACTTTCCCGACATCTTGATTGTTCAAAACAAATACCAGATGAAGCCGCCCCTGCCCTTTGTGCCCGGCTCTGAGTACGCCGGCGTTGTTGAGGCTTTGGGCGAAGGCGTCACGCACCTCAGCGTGGGCCAGCGCGTGGCCTGTTTGTCGGGCACCGGCGGCTTTGGCACCCACACTTTGGCCACAGCGGCCATGTGCATGCCCTTGCCCGATGCCATGAGTTTTGAGGACGCCTCGGCCTTCATCATGACCTACGCCACCTCGCACCACGCCTTGATGGACCGCGCTGAACTCAAGGCCGGCGAGACGCTTCTGGTCTTAGGTGCAGCCGGCGGCGTGGGCACGGCAGCGATTCAAATCGCCAAGGCCGCGGGCGCCAAAGTGATTGCTGCAGCCTCCACCGATGAAAAGTGCGCCCTGTGCACCCAAATTGGCGCAGACATCACCATCAATTACGCCCGTGAAAACCTGCGTGAAGCCCTCAAGGTGCACACCAACGGTCTGGGCCCGAATGTGATTTACGACCCCGTGGGTGGCGACCTGGCCGAGCCCGCGTTCAGGTCCATCGCATGGCGTGGTCGCTACTTGGTGGTGGGCTTTGCCTCTGGCCCCATCCCCGCCCTGCCCTGGAACCTGGCCTTGCTCAAGGGCGCCTCGCTGGTGGGCGTGTTTTGGGGCGACTTTGCACGGCGGGAGCCCAAGGCCAACGCCGCCATGCTGGCCGAATTGGCAGGCTGGTATTTGCAAGGCAAGATCAAGCCGGTCATCGACCGCGTGCTGCCCATGCAAGAGCTGATGGCCGCTTACGCCCACATGGGCTCACGCGGCGTGCGGGGCAAGATTGTGCTGACCAATTAAGCGCTGAGCGTTCAGGCCTGTGAAGGCCTGAACATCGACCTGCATCAAGCTCCTGGGGATTGGCGCTTGCCGGCTGTACGTGCTCACGCGTACAACTCGGGCAACCTCCCCTTGCAAGGCCCGCTTGATGAAGCCCACAGATCTGCCCCTGATAACTGCCCTGCCTGTGCACCCACCCATGGTGCAGGCCTTTTTCGATCCGGCCACTTGGACAGTGAGCTATGTGGTGTTTGATGAACCCGGCGGGCACGCTGCGGTGGTGGACCCGGTGCTGGACTTTGAGCCGAGCTCAGGCAAAACCCGAACCGCCTCGGCCGATGCGCTGATCCGCTTCATTCAAGCCCAAAACCTCACGCTGAGCTGGATCTTAGAAACCCACGCCCACGCCGACCACCTCTCGGGGGCGCAACACATCCGACGCGTGCTGGGCGGACAGATTGCCATTGGCCAAGCCATCACCCAGGTGCAGCACATCTTCAAGGGGCTGTTTCACCTTGAGCCCGAGTTCAACACCCAAGGCCAGCAGTTTGACCATTTGCTGCACGACCAAGAGGTGGTGCACATCGGCAAGTTGCACGTGCACGCCATTGCTGTGCCGGGCCACACGCCCGCCTGCATGGCCTATGTGGTGGGGCAGCCCGAGCATGCGGTGGTGTTCGTGGGCGACACGCTGTTCATGCCCGATGTGGGCACAGCCCGCTGCGACTTCCCTGGGGGTGACCCCCATGTGCTGTACCAATCCATACAACGTCTGCTGGCCCTGCCCGCGCACACACGCCTCTTCATGTGCCACGACTACCCGCCCGCGGGCCGCACCGCGCAGTGGGAGTCCACCGTGGCCGACCAACGGCAACACAACATCCACGTGCACGAGGGTGTAACTGAAGAGGCGTTTGTGCACATGCGGCGTGCCCGCGATGCCACGCTGGGCATGCCCACCTTGCTGCTGCCCTCGGTTCAAGTCAACATCCGGGCGGGGGCGTTCCCCCCGCCGGAGGCCAACGGCGTGGCCTACCTCAAGCTGCCCCTCAATGTGCTTTAGTGCGTGAGCAATATCCTGAGCGACCCGTGGCTCGCACCCGGCCTGACCCTGGGCTTGCTGCTGCTGTATTTGCTCTATATGACCTTGTCGCCTCGGCATGGGCGACAGCAAATGGCCTGGCGCGCCCACGCACAACTTCGTGACGATTGGTTTGACGCCGTGAGCGCTCAAAGCGGCACCGAAATACTCGCGGTGCAAACGCTGCGCAATGCGCTCATGTCCGCCACCATGACAGCCTCCACCGCCGCACTGGGCTTGGTGGGTGCGGTCACTTTGTCGG
Source organism: Hylemonella sp. UBA6679 (assembly GCA_002454975.1). Taxonomy (GTDB): domain Bacteria; phylum Pseudomonadota; class Gammaproteobacteria; order Burkholderiales; family Burkholderiaceae_C; genus Hylemonella. The sequence goes on along the minus strand of DKJZ01000033.1, from coordinate 12,558 downwards.
CGCCTTCGCTGCAACAGGTGCTGTCGCCATCATGGTTGGGCACCGGGCAGACCGAGCCGATTGCCCCGCGCTTGGTGCTTGAGCTCACCCTGATGCTGCTGCTGATGTGCACGCTCTTGGCCTCTGCGGTGGCCATCCGCTTTTACAACCACAGCAGCATCATCGTGGCCATTCCTGTGGGCACACCCGCTCGGGCGCGCTGGACCGCTTCGGGCAAAACGCATCTGCGCCGCGCGGCCATGCTCTACAGCTGGGGACAACGCTACTTGGTGCTGGTCTCACCGGTGCTGGCGGCCTTGGTGCAACCCTTGGCCGGCCCAGTGGCAGCCGTCATTGTGGTGGGCATGCTGCTTAACTTTGATGGGGTGCATGCCGAGCAAACCTGAGCCCCATGCACCGTGCGTGCTTCATCAACAAGCGGGCTTGGGCGCTTAAGCAGCTGGTGCTTACAACACATGACCTGGCCCATGGGGAATGTGCGCCGCAAAGCGCTGGGCCAGGTAGGTCTGCCCGTTTTCCAGCACGTAGTGGCGCAAGGCCTGCGCCGCAGGCGAGAGCACCTTGGCCAGGGTATGCACGCAATTCCAGCCCCGCATCACGGGCGCACCCTGAATGGGCAGGATGGCGATGCGCTGCAAGTCCAGCTCTGGGCCGATGGTGTGCAGCGACAAAAAGCTCAGGCCCATGCCAGCCATCACCGCTTGCTTGATGATTTCATTGCCCCACAGCTCCATTTTGATGACGGGCTCCACGCCAGCTGCGCGGCTGAACTCATCCAAGGCCCCGCGCGTGCCTGAACCGGTCTCGCGGGTGATCATGGGGTGATCGCGCAAAACCTGAGGACTCAGCACACCCTCCTTGAGCAAGGGGTGATCGGGGGCACACACAAACACATGCGGGTGCACAGAAAACGGTTCAGCACGGGTGGACATGTCGCGCGGGGGCCTGCCCATGATGGCGATGTCAACCTCGTTGAACTGCAGCATCTTGACCAGCATCTCCCGGTTGCCCACCAACAAGCGCACATCCACCCCGGGGTGCGACTGGTTGAATTCTGCCAACAGGCCTGGCAAAAAATACCCCGCCGTGCTGACCATGCCCACGTTGAGGCGGCCCGACTCCAAGCGCTGCAAACGCGCGGCGGCGTCTTCTGCGTCTTTGAGGGTTGCCAGAATCTTGCGCGCGTACACCAACATGTACTCGCCCACCGTGCTCAGGGTCACTTGCCGGCCCTGACGGTCAAACAGCGGCATGCCCAGTTGCGACTCCAGCTCCTTGATTTGCATCGTCACCGCTGGCGGCGTGAGGTGCAAGGAAGCCGCTGCTTTGGAAAAACTCTCGCACCTGGCCACCTCCACAAAAATGCGCAATTGACGGAAGGTGGCGTTTTTCATTTAAGTTTTTCTTAACCAAACGTTAATAAATCGTGAATTTACCTTATTTCATTTGAAACCTAAAGTGCAGGCACCACCACACCGGAGTCCATGCATGAGCCACAGCACCGAGAGCAACAGCCAAATCACCGACGCAAAAAAACGCTACAGCGCCGGCGTTCTGAAATACAAGCAAATGGGCTACTGGATGCCCGACTACGAGCCTAAAGACACCGACACAATTTGCCTGTTTCGCATCACCCCGCAAGACGGCGTGGACCCCGAAGAAGCCGCTGCCGCCGTGGCCGGTGAATCATCCACCGCCACCTGGACGGTGGTGTGGACCGACCGCTTGACCGCCTGCGACAGCTACCGCGCCAAGGCCTACAAAGTCATACCGGTGCCCAACACCCCGGGCCAGTTTTTTGCCTACGTGGCCTACGACCTGATCTTGTTTGAAGAGGGCTCGATTGCCAACATGACGGCCAGCCTGATTGGCAATGTGTTCTCCTTCAAGCCCCTCAAGGCCGCGCGCCTGGAAGACATCCGCATCCCGGTGGCTTACATCAAAACCTTCAAAGGCCCGCCCACCGGCTTGGTGGTGGAACGTGAACGCCTGGACAAATTCGGCCGCCCCCTGCTGGGTGCCACCACCAAGCCCAAGCTGGGTTTGAGCGCGCGCAACTACGGCCGCGTGATTTACGAAGGCCTCAAAGGCGGCCTGGATTTCATGAAGGACGATGAAAACATCAACTCGCAGCCCTTCATGCATTGGCGTGACCGCTTTTTGTACGTGATGGACGGCGTGAACAAAGCTCAGGCCGTGACAGGTGAAGTCAAGGGCTCCTACCTCAACATCACCGCCGGCACCATGGAAGCCATGTACGAGCGCGCCGAGCTGGCCAAAGAGCTCGGCTCGGTGGTGGTGATGGTCGACCTCGTGATTGGCTGGACCGCCATTCAAAGCATGGCCGAGTGGTGCCGCCGCAACGACATGATCATGCACATGCACCGCGCTGGCCACGGCACCTACACCCGCCAGAAAAACCATGGCGTGAGCTTTCGGGTGATTGCCAAGTGGCTGCGCCTGGCCGGCTGCGACCACCTGCACACGGGCACTGCGGTGGGCAAGCTCGAGGGCGACCCCATGACCGTGCAGGGCTACTACAACGTGTGCCGCGACAGCTACACCAAGACCGACCTGCCGCGCGGCCTGTACTTCGACATGGACTGGGCCGACACCAAAAAGGTCATGCCCGTGGCCTCCGGCGGTATCCACGCCGGGCAAATGCACCAGCTCATCGACTTGTTTGGTGACGATGTGATTTTGCAATTCGGCGGCGGCACCATCGGCCACCCCCAAGGCATCCAAGCCGGCGCCGTGGCCAACCGCGTGGCGCTGGAATGCATGGTCAAAGCCCGCAACGAGGGCAAAGACATCAAAAACGAAGGCCCAGAGATTCTGAAAAAAGCCGCGCAGTCCTGCGGCCCGCTCAAAGCCGCACTCGACACCTGGGGCGACATCAGCTTCAACTACGCCTCCACCGACAGCAGCGACTACGCCGTTACCCCATCCGTGGCCTGAAACCAACACAAGGAGTCCCCATCATGATGAGCAACCCCACTGGCCGCCTCACACAGGGCCAATTCAGTTTTCTGCCTGACTTGACAGACGAAGAGATCAGCCTCCAAATCACTTACGGGCTCGGCAAAGGCTACGCATGGAGCGTGGAATACACCGACGACCCCCACCCCCGCAACACCTACTGGGACATGTATGGCCTGCCCATGTTCGACCTCACCGACGCAGCCGGCGTGATGCTAGAGCTCAACGCCTGCCGAGCGGCTTTTCCGCAACACTACATCCGCATGATGGCGTTTGATGCCACGCGCGGGGTGGAGTCTGTGGCCATGAGCTTCATCGTCAACCGCCCCACCCACGAAGCGGGCTTCATGCTTGAGCGCCAAGAGGTCAACGGCCGCAGCCTGCGCTACACCACACGCGGCTACGCCGCCGGCAAACCCGAAGGGGAGCGCTATTGAGTTCGCGCTTAAGCCTGCGTAAGCTCCTGAATTGATAGCGCATCAGCCCATGACCACGCCAAGTTACGCCATTCCAGGCATCAAACCTGCTCAGAGCCAGACGGGTTCTGCTCTGCCTGCTGAGGTGGCTGCTGAAACCACGGCAGCCAGCCTGTCCTTGGGCAGCGCGCGCACCGTGGGCCAGGTCTTGGCAGGGTCGCAGGTGGCTGCCGTGCTGCAAGAGCTGGACGACGAACTTGTGGGACTGGCCCCGGTCAAGGCGCGCATTCGCGACATTGCGGCGCTTTTGGTCATCGACAAGCTGCGCCTGAACCTGGGCTTGAGCAGCCAAGCGCCCAGCCTGCACATGTGTTTTTCGGGCAACCCAGGCACAGGCAAAACCACGGTGGCCCTGCGCATGGCCAAAATCTTGCACCGCCTGGGCTATGTGCGCCAGGGCCATGTGGTGAGCGTCACCCGCGACGACCTGGTGGGCCAGTACATCGGCCACACCGCGCCTAAAACCAAAGAGGTGCTGAAAAAAGCCATGGGTGGTGTGCTGTTCATCGATGAGGCTTATTACCTCTACCGCCCAGAAAACGAACGCGACTACGGCCAGGAAGCCATTGAAATTTTGCTGCAGGTCATGGAAAACCACCGCGACGACCTGGTGGTAATTTTGGCGGGCTACCACGACCGCATGGCCACGTTTTTTCAGAGCAACCCGGGCATGAGCTCGCGCATTGCGCACCACCTAGATTTTCCGGACTACGCCGGCCCAGAGCTGATGCACATCGCCCGCAGCATGCTGCAAAGTCAGCACTACCGTTTTTCAGACGGTGGTCTTGAGGCCTTTGAGCAGTACCTGCATTTGCGAATGGCGCGCCCCCACTTCGCCAATGCCCGCAGTGTGCGCAATGCCCTGGACCGCGCGCGCCTGCGCCAGGCCAGCCGCCTGTTTGCCCAGCCCGACCGCGAACTGACCGCCGACGACTTATGCACGCTCGAGGCCCAAGACATTCTGGCCAGCCGCTTGTTCAACCCACCGGAGACCCCCCATGCTCAAAGCCCTGTTGTTTGATGTTGATGGCACCTTGGCCGACACAGAAAACGCGCACCTTGCGGCCTTCAACCAGGCCTTCAGCGACCTGAGCCTGGACTGGCACTGGAGCCACGAGGACTACACCGAGTTGCTTGAAATCTCAGGTGGCAAAGAACGCATCAAGCACTACTGGCTGATGCGCAACCCCGAGGTCAAAGGGCTGGATGCGCAGGCGGTGAGTGACACCATCGCGCGCATCCATGAGCTCAAAACCGCGTATTACGAGTCCGCCGTGAACGACGGCCAGGTGCAATTGCGCCCGGGTGTGTTGGCCCTCATCCAAGAAGCGGTGCACCACAACATGCAGGTGGCCATTGCCACCACCACCTCACCGGTGAACATTTCTGCCCTGCTGCGCCACGCCATCGGGCCTGATTGGCGCACACACTTCAGTGCGGTTGAGGACGCCTCCACCGCCCCCATCAAAAAACCCCATCCGCAGGTGTACACCCAGTTGCTCACGCGCTTACGCCTCAAGCCTGGGCAATGCATCGCGTTTGAAGACTCCAGCAATGGCCTGAAATCAGCCAATGCAGCAGGCTTGCAAACCATCATCACGCCCACCGATTACACGCGCCACCACGACTTCAGCAGTGCGCTCAAGGTGTTGCCGGCCCTCAGTGGCGTGCGTGTGGCCGACCTGCAGTCTTGGCACACCGCCTAACGTTCTCAACGAGTTCATGCCCATGCCTTTTTCGAGCCCACGCACCACGCTCACCCAATACCTCATCGAGCAGCGTCGGCGCTACCCGCACGCCAGCGGCAGGTTCAACAACCTGATTCTTGACGTGGCCCTGGCTTGCAAGGCGGTGGCCCGTGCCGTGGCGCAAGGGCGCTTGGCCGACATGCACGGGCTGCATGTGGACAGCGAAGGCGTGCGTGTGAATGTGCAGGGCGAAACCCAGCAAAAGCTCGACGTTTACGCCAACCAAACCATGATTGAGATGACCGAAAACAGCGGTCATCTGGCGGGCATGGCGTCTGAGGAAATGCCCGAGCCCTGGCAAATCATCGACCGGCCGCGCGGCAAGCACCTGCTGGTGTTTGACCCGCTGGATGGTTCCAGCAACATCGATGTGAACATGACTGTGGGCAGCATTTTCAGCGTGCTGCGTGCACCCGAAGACGTCATAGGCAGCGGGCGCGATGTGAAGGCAGAAGATTTTTTTCAGCCTGGCAGCAGCCAGCTCGCAGCTGGCTACGCGCTGTACGGCCCGTCCACCATGTTTGTGCTGAGCGTGGGCCATGGGGTGGCGGGCTTCACGCTCGACCCGAATTTGGGCGAGTTCATGCTCACCCACCCCGACATTCAAATTCCACCAGACACGCAAGAATTTGCCATCAACGCCTCCAACAGCCGCTTTTGGGAGCCGCCGGTTAAGCGCTACGTGGACGAATGCCTGGCTGGTAAAACCGGGCCACGCGGCAAAGACTTCAACATGCGCTGGATTGCCAGCATGGTGGCCGAAGCGCACCGCATTTTGATGCGCGGCGGCGTGTTCATGTACCCACGCGACACCAAAGACCCGGCCAAGGCTGGCAGGCTACGCCTGCTGTATGAAGCCAACCCGATTGGCTTTTTGATGGAGCAAGCCGGCGGGCGCGCCAGCACTGGGCATCAAGGGGCTTTGCAATTGCAACCGCAAGACTTGCACCAACGCATCGGCCTGGTGTTTGGCTCGCGCAACGAGGTCGAGCGCATAGAGCGTTACCACGCCGAGCCCCAGCCTTTGCAGTGGCACAACCCGCTGTTTGTCGAGCGCAGTTTGTTCATCGATTGAAGCCCACGGAGACAGCCCATGTCTGAGCGACACCCCATCATTGCCATCACCGGCTCCAGCGGCGCTGGCACCACCTCAGTGACGCGCACGTTTTCCAACATTTTCAGGCGCGAGGGCGTGCATGCGGCCATTGTGGAGGGCGACAGTTTCCACCGCTTCGACCGCCTGACCATGAAGCAAAAGGCCGCTGAGGCCGAAGCTGCTGGCAATAAAAACTTCAGCCACTTCGGGGTGGAGAACAACCTGTTCTCCGAGCTGGAGTCGCTGTTTAGCAACTACGCCAAATCAGGCACCGGGCGCACGCGCAAATACCTGCACGACGCCACCGAAGCCGCCCCCTACCAACAGCAACCCGGCACCTTCACGCAGTGGGAAGATGTGCCCGCCAACACCGACTTGCTGTTTTACGAAGGCCTGCACGGCGCCGTGGTCACCCCGGAGGTGAACATTGCTCAACACCCTGACTTGCTGGTGGGCGTGGTGCCCGTCATCAACCTGGAGTGGATCCAGAAAATTCAGCGCGACAAATCGCAGCGCGGCTACAGCACCGAAGCGGTGACCGACACCATCCTGCGCCGCATGCCCGACTACGTGAACTTCATTTGCCCGCAGTTCATGCACACGCATGTGAACTTCCAGCGCGTGCCCATGGTGGACACATCGAACCCGTTTATCTCGCGCGACATTCCCAGTGCCGACGAGAGCATGGTGGTGATTCGCTTTGCCAAGCCCAAGGGCATTGACTTTCAGTACCTGCTCAACATGATCCACGACAGCTTCATGAGCCGCGCCAACACCATCGTGGTGCCCGGCGGCAAAATGGAAATTGCCATGCAACTCATCTTCACGCCCTTTGTGTGGCGCATGATGGAGCGTCGCAAGCGGGCTTTGGCCCTTTAAAAACACCTCAGCCTGGCTTACGACCAAAGCTGCCAGCCCACCACAGATTTCACTGCCACACCTGATGACACCTTTTGACGCGGTCATGTTCGACTTGGACGGCACCTTGATTGAAACCGCTCCAGAAATTGCCGATGCCGTGAACTACACCCTGCACGAAATTGGCGCGGCCGGGGTCACGCAGCAGCAGGTCAACGACTGGATTGGCCACGGCACCCAAGAGCTGCTCATCCAGGCCCTGGCCTTTACCTTGCTGGTTAACGACGAAACCATTCGGGAGTGGCCCGATTTGCCAGCCATCAGCGCCACCTTCAACCGCCATTACCAAAACTGCTGCGGCACCCGAAGCCATCTCTACCCCAAGGTGCGCGAAACCCTTGAAGCCCTGCGCGAGTTGGGCGTGAAGCTGGCCGTGGTCACCAACAAAGAATCGCGTTTCACTTACACCGTGCTGGACACGCACCAGCTCTCGTCTTGTTTTGACGTGGTGATTTGTGGCGACACCTTGCCCACCAAAAAACCCGACCCGGCTGGTATTGCGTATTGCTTGGAGGCTTTCAACACCTCGAAGGATCGCAGCTTGTTTGTGGGGGATTCGAGCATCGACATCGCCACGGCGCGCAATGCCGGCGTGCCGGTTTGGGCCTTGCCCTACGGCTACAACATGGGCCAAGCCATTGAAACCGCCCAACCCGACCGCGTGATTGCCGACATCAGCGCTGTGTTGGCGGCTTAGTCTTCGCTGGATTCTTTGGGGATAGGCGCGCGGCTCAGGACATTGTTTTTGTCCACCAGCTCGGCGAGCATGGCCAAAAATTGCGCCTGTTTTTTAGGGGGCAGCGGCGCCAAGATGCGATCTTGCGAGGCTTGTAAGTGCGGGGCCATGTCGGTGAGCAACTGATGGCCTTGGGGGGTGAGGGCCAACTGCTTGACACGCCGGTCGCTCTCTGAGGGCTGGCGCACCAACAAGCCTCGGCTCTCGAGCCGGTCCACCACCCCGCCCAGGGTGGAGGTGTCCAAGCCAATCTTGCCCGCCAAGGTGCGCTGATCAATTCCGGGGCTGTTGCCCAACCATCGCAGCGCGGCGTATTGCACCGGCGTGATGCCAAAGCCAGCCGTGTCTTCCAGAAAAATCGCCACGGCAATTTGCTGCAGACGCCGGATCAAGTGGCCAGGCAGCAGGGCCAAGTCCTGGGGCGAATCGCTAGGGTTTTCCATCCGTTGTTGTGCTTGTCAAAATTTTATTGTAACGGTACACTAATCATCAGCACACTTATTAATTAAGGCGAACTTGATGACCTCTACTCAACCCTCCCCAGCCAGCAGCCTGCCCGTCATCGTGGCTGGCGGCGGCATCGGCGGCTTGGCCGCTGCGTTGGCCCTCACACGCCAGGGCTTTGCAGTGACCGTGCTGGAGCAAGCCCCAGAAATTGGCGAAATTGGCGCAGGCATCCAGCTGGGCCCCAATGCGTTTCATGCCTTTGACGCGCTGGGCATTGGCGACAAAGCACGCAGCCGCGCGGTCTACACCGACTACATGGTCATGCATGACGCCATTGATGCGTACCAGGTCGGCAAAATTTCCACTGGTGAGGCTTTTCGCCAGCGCTTTGGCAACCCCTACGCCGTGATTCACCGCGCCGATGTGCACCTCTCGCTCTTGGAGGGCGCACTCGATACCGGCCGCGTGCAGTTCATCACCTCCACGCGCGTGTCTAAGGTCGAGCAAGACCCAGACGGCGTGACCGTGACCGACCAACACGGCACCACCTACCGCGGCCAAGCGCTGATAGGGGCCGATGGGGTCAAGTCGGTCATCCGCGAGACGCTGGTGGGCGACCCCGCGCGCGTGACGGGGCATGTGGTGTACCGCGCGGTGGTGGAGAAAGAAGACTTTCCAGCCGATCTGCAATGGAACGCCGCCAGCATTTGGGTGGGCCCCAACTGCCACCTGGTGCACTACCCACTGCGCGGCGGCGAGCAATACAACGTGGTGGTGACCTTCCACAGCCGCCAGCAAGAAGAATGGGGCGTGACCGAAGGCAGCAAAGAAGAGGTGCAAAGCTACTTCCAGGGCATCTGCCCCACCGCGCGCCAGCTCATCGACCTGCCCAAAAGCTGGAAGCGCTGGGCCACGGCCGACCGCGACCCGATTGGGCAGTGGTCGTTTGGGCGCATCACGCTCTTGGGCGACGCGGCTCACCCCACCACCCAATATTTGGCCCAAGGTGCGTGCATGGCCATCGAAGACGCGGTCACGCTGGGTGAGGCCCTCAAGGCCAAGAACAACGATTTTGTGCAGGCCTTCGACCTTTATCAAAAAGCCCGCATCTCCCGCACGGCGCGCATTGTGCTGTCTGCCCGCGAGATGGGCCGCATCTACCACGCCAAGGGCGTGGAGCGGCTGGTGCGCAACGACCTGTGGCGCGGCCGCAGCGACGAGCGTTTTTACGACGCCATGGAATGGCTCTATGGCTGGAACGTGGCCAACTGCCTGTCTGCAGCCCAACACTGAAAGGTAAACCCATGAACGACTTAGGCCGACTTGAAGACCTGCCCGCCGTCTACGTGCAAGAGATGCGCAGCCACAACCTGGTGCCCCTGTGGCCCAGCCTGCGCGGCGTGCTTCCCCCGAAAATCCCCACCCGCCAAACCCAGCCTACCTGCTGGGCCTACCGCGACATACGCCCCCTGCTCATCCAAGCAGGCGAGCTCACCCCGATTGAAAAAGCAGAGCGGCGCGTGTTGGTGCTGGCCAACCCTGGCCACGGCCTGGAAAAAATGCAGGCCAGCGCCGCCATTTACTTGGGCATGCAATTGCTGCTGCCTGGCGAATGGGCGCCCAGCCACCGCCACACCCCCAACGCGGTACGCATGATCGTTGAAGGCGAAGGCGCTTACACCACGGTGGACGGCGAAAAGTGCCCCATGCGCCGCGGCGACCTCATCCTCACCCCCACGGGCTTGTGGCACGAGCATGGGCACGATGGCACCGAGCCCGTCATTTGGCTCGACGTGCTCGACCTGCCACTGGTGTACTACATGGAGGCGAGCTACCACATCAACGGCGAGCGTCAGCACGTGCACACCGAGCACGCCTTGCAAGCCCCAACGCTGGCTGCAGGCTTGGCGCCCACGCCCGTGTTTGCGCGCCAAAACAAAGACTACCCCCTGCTGCGCTACCCGTGGGAGCAGGCCCGAGCGTCCCTGTTGGCCCTGGCGGAAACCCAGGCAGCCGACAGTGCGGTGCAAATCACCTACGTCAACCCGAACACTGGCGCGCATGTGCAAAACATCTTGGGCTACTACGCGCTCATGCTGCGCCCGGGGGAAAGCCTGCAGCTCCCAGCGCGTTCGCCGGCTTGTGTGTTTCATGTGATTGAGGGCGGCATGAGCGCCGCCATCGCAAGCAACACATTCACCTTGGGCGAGGCCGACACCTGCTGCGCCCCGGGCTACACGCCTGTGACGCTCACCAACCTGAGCGAGCAGCCTACCTTTGTTTTCATGGCCGACGAATCACCCCTGCACCAAAAGCTGGGTGTGTACGAAATACGCCCCTAAGCCACGTACCTATTCACCAAACAGCTCCTCAATCAATAGCAAAATGACTTCTTATATTTGGAACCCACCCGCGCCACTGTCTTTGCCCATCCGCGGTCAAGCCGAGCGCTTGCCCATCAACCGCATCTTTTGTGTGGGGCGCAACTACCACGCGCACGCCCAAGAAATGGGGCGCCCCGTGGACAAAGCCACGTCGCGCCCGTTTTACTTCACCAAGTCGCCCCAGGCCTTGGTGCAAGACGGCGCCACCGTGCCCTACCCTCCACAAACCAGCAACTACCACTTTGAGATGGAGTTGGTGGTGGTGATCGGCAAAGCCGGTTTCGAGATCAAGGCCGAGCATGCGCACGAACATATTTACGGCTACGCCTGCGGCCTGGACATGACGCGTCGTGACCTGCAGCTCATCTACCGCGACCAGGGCCGCCCCTGGGATTTGGGCAAAGATGTGGAAGACTCCGCGCCCTGCGCCGAGGTGGTGCCCATGCCCGGCGTGGCTTTGGAAGCTGGCCACATTGAGTTGCGCGTCAATGGCCAAACCAAGCAAGCCTCTGACCTGAACAAACTCATCTGGAACATCCGCGAACAAATCGCCGACCTCTCGTTGTTTTATCACCTGCAACCTGGCGACCTGATTTTTACGGGCACCCCTGAAGGCGTGGGCGCCGTGGTGCCTGGCGACCACATTGAAGGCAGCGTAGAAGGCGTGGGCAGCATCCACATCACCGTGGGGCAAGCCGCATGAAGCTCTACAACTTTTTCCGCAGCGGCACCTCGCACCGTTTGCGCATTGCGCTCAACCTCAAGGGCCTCAAGGCCGAGTACGTGGCAGTTGATTTGCGCAAAGAAGAACACAATGCGCCAGCGTTCAAGGCGCTGAACCCGCAAGGCCTGGTGCCCGCGCTGGTGACCGACGCCAATGAGGTGCTGATTCAGTCGCCCGCCATCATCGAGTGGCTGGAAGAAACCTACCCCACGCCCGCGCTGCTGCCCGCCAACCCATTGGACCGCGCCCACGTGCGAGCTTTGGCCTCAGTGGTGGGGTGCGATGTGCACCCCATCAACAACCGCCGCATTCTGGAGACGCTGCGCCACCAGTTCAAGGCCGACGAAGCCACCATCAACGCCTGGTGCGCCACCTGGATCAGCGCAGGTTTTGACGCCATCGAAGCCATGCTCAGTACCTCCGGTAAAAGCGGCAGCTGCTGCTTTGGCAACAGCCCCACGTTGGCGGATGTTTACCTGATCCCGCAAGTGGAAAGCGCCCGCCGCTTCAAGGTGGACATGGCCCGCTGGCCACTGATTTCAGCCATCGATGCACATTGCATGACGCTGAGTGCCTTCCAAGCCGCTGCACCTCTTGCGCAGCCTGATGCTTCTTAATTCTCAATTGATATGTACAAACTCATCCTCACCTCTGCTTTGTTGGCCTTGGCCTGAACGTACACGCACAAGCACCTTTTCCGAACAAACCCGTCACCATCACCACGGCGTTTGCCGCTGGCTCGGGGCCTGACGCGGTCTTGCGCCAAGTCTCTGAAAAGCTCGCCAAGCTTTGGGGCCAGCCCGTGATGATCAACAACCGGCCAGGTGGCGGCGGCTTCATTGCCATTGAGGCCACCCGCCGCTTGCCTGCTGACGGCTACAACTTGTTACAACTGGACTCAGAGCACCTCGCTGCCCTGCCCCACCTTTACAAATCCAAAGGCTTTGTCACGCTGCAAAACTACGACCCTGTGGCCCCGCTGTTTCGCACACCGTTCCTGGTGGCCGTGGCTGTGGACTCGCCCTGGAACCCCGGCGGCCACCCAAAGTG
>DKJZ01000006.1 GCA_002454975.1 Hylemonella sp. UBA6679 | reverse complement strand
CAACTTCAACGGTGGCGACCAACAGAAAAAAGTCGGCATGCTCTCCGGTGGTGAGCGCGGTCGCTTGCACTTGGCCAAGACGCTGATTGCCGGCGGCAACACACTGTTGCTCGACGAGCCTTCCAACGACTTGGACGTGGAAACCCTGCGCGCTTTGGAAGACGCGCTGCTGGAGTTCGCGGGCTCGGTCATGGTCATCAGCCACGACCGTTGGTTCCTCGACCGCATTGCCACCCACATCTTGGCCGCTGAAGGCGACAGCCAGTGGGTGTTCTTTGACGGCAACTACCAAGAGTACGAAGCCGACAAGAAAAAGCGCCTGGGCGAAGAGGGTGCCAAGCCCAAGCGCGTACGCTTCAAAGCGCTCAAGTAAGCACAACGCTGCCTACATTCACAGCCCTTGCAGCCGAGTGTTGCAAGGGCTGTTGTCATTCTGGCTTGTCACGGTGGTGTGTCAGTGATTTGGTCTGCGTGTTGACACGTACCAAGCGGGCGGGATTGTGGGGCAATGATGTCCAACGCTTGAGACCCAGCCATGATGACTCCTCTTGATCACCCGTCAACCGCGCTCACCATCTTCGAGAAATTCGAGGTGGGGGTGATCCATCTGGATGCGCAACGCAACGTGTTGGCCATGAACGACTTTGCGCGTTCGTGCTTGCCTGTGCAAGAAAAACAGCCCTTCGACAAGATGGTGCTGTCCTTCCACACCGAGCGCGCCAAGCCCAAAGTGGCCCACATGCTCGATGCGGCCGAGGGCTGTCCGGTGGCCAGCTCCGCGCCCATCACCATGATCATCAACGTGCCCGAGCAGGTGCTGCTCATCAAGGTCACGCGCTTGAACAACCATGCCGGTGCGCTCACTGGTTTCGTGCTCGTGTTCTACGAAGTGACCAAGGTGGTGAGCAGCCCGCAGGCCTTGGCCAAAGACGCACCGCAGGTCAACCGCGAGCTGATGAAAATCCCCACGCTGGTGAACCAAAAAATTGCTTTCCTCGACACCAGTGAGATTTTGTTTTTGGAGTCACAAGCGCATTACACCCGCGTCAAAGGCAAAAGCGGGTTCCATTTTTGTAACCTGAGCATTGGCGACTTGGCCTTGCGCCTCAACGCGGCGCAGTTTCATCGCATCCACCGGTGCTTCATCGTGAACCTCAAGGCCATCAGTGCCTTGGAGCGCGAGGGCAGCAAGGTTTGGTTGCGCCTCAAGGGCCACGAGTCAGACCGCTTGCCGGTGGCACGCACCGCGCTGGCGAGCCTCAAAACCGCCATGGGGCTGTGAGATGTGTTGTCTGCGCGCCAACAAAGTGAAATTTTTTTTGATGCGTAATTTCACGCATTGCCGCCACCTCTAAAGCTCGCTTTAAGCACTTCGTGCATCGCCAGATGCAGTTCGTGCAGCTCATAGCATTTGCCGACCCCATTAACCCGAATTCCGGGGTGTTGCCCTCAGGAATTGATAAAAACTACACTGATTTTGTTTATTCACACAACGAGGAGCGCCCATGATTCCCCCAAGTTTTGACTACCATGCCCCCCGCTCTGTGGGCGAGGCCATCACCCTGTTGGGTCAGCTCGGTTCTGACGCCAAAATCCTGGCCGGCGGCCACAGCCTGCTGCCCATGATGAAGCTGCGCTTTGCGCAACCGGCGCATCTGATCGACATCAACCGCATCCCTGAGTTGCGCGGCATTTGCGAAGACGGCAACACCGTCGTCATCGGTGCCATGACGGTTGAGAACGACCTCATCACATCGCCCATCATCCAAGCCAAAGCGCCTTTGCTGGCCGAAGCAGCCAAACTGATTGCTGACCCACAGGTGCGCAACCGCGGCACGATTGGCGGCGACATCGCCCACGGCGACCCCGGCAACGACCACCCCGCTTTGTCCATCGCGCTCAACGCTGAGTTTGTGCTCGAAGGCCCCAATGGCCGCCGCACCGTCGCTGCCAACGACTTCTTCTTGGGCACCTACATGACCCTGATGGAAGAAAACGAAATCATGGTGGCCATTCGCGTGCCTGCCATTGCCCCGGGTGCGGGCTGGGCTTATGAAAAGCTCAAGCGTAAAACCGGTGACTGGGCCACGGCCGGTTGCGCGGTGGTCATGCAAATGGCCGGCGGCAAAGTCAGCGCCATCCGCATGGCTTTGACCAACCTGGGCCCCACCGCATTGCGCGCTGAAGCCGCAGAGCAGGCCTTGATCGGTCAGCCCATCAACGAGGCCACCATGGAAGCCGCAGCTCAAGCTGCCATGGCCATTTGCGACCCCGCCGAAGACCTGCGTGGCGACCCTGAATACAAAACCGCCATGGCCCGTCAGATGGTCAAGCGCGCCCTCAAGAACGCCCTGGCCCGTTGCCAGTAAACCCCCGGAGAGACAACATGCCTAAGAAAATTGTGAACGTCAACGTCAACGGCCGTGCTGTTGAAAAAGCCGTTGAGCCCCGCACCCTGTTGATTCACTTCCTGCGCGAAGAACTCAACCTCACCGGCGCCCACATCGGTTGCGAAACCAGCCACTGCGGTGCGTGCACCGTGGACATCGATGGCCGCTCGGTCAAGTCTTGCACCCACTTGGCGGTGCAGTGCGAAGGCAGCGATGTGCTGACCGTTGAAGGCCTGGCCCAAGGCGGCGTGCTGCACGCTGTGCAAGAAGGTTTTTACAAAGAGCACGGCCTGCAGTGCGGTTTTTGCACCCCCGGCATGCTCATGCGGGCCTACCGCTTTTTGCAAGAGAACCCTAACCCCACGGAAGAAGAAATCCGCATGGGCATGAGCGGCAACCTGTGCCGCTGCACTGGCTACCAAAACATCATCAAAGCGGTGCAGTACGCCGCTCGCAAATTGCAAGAGCCTGTGGCTGCTTGAGCCCGAATCGCACACACTAAATTTGGAGACACACCATGAACGCTCCCGTCAATTCACCTGAAGCGCGCGAACTGGCCCTGGCCGGTATGGGCGCCTCGCGCCTGCGCAAAGAAGATGCCCGTTTCATTCAGGGCAAGGGCAACTACGTCGACGACATCAAGATGCCCGGCATGCTGCACATGGACATCGTGCGCTCGCCCGTGGCCCACGCCCGCATCAAGAAAATCAACAAAGAAGCCGCGCTGGCCATTCCTGGCGTGCACGCCGTGCTGACCGCCGATGACCTCAAGCCTTTGAAGCTGCACTGGATGCCCACCCTGGCCGGTGACGTGGCTGCGGTGTTGGCCGACGAGAAAGTGCACTTCCAAATGCAAGAGGTGGCCATCGTCATCGCTGACGACCGCTACATCGCTGCTGACGCGGTGGAAGCCGTTGAGGTGGAGTACGACGAGCTGCCCGTGGTGCTCGACCCGTTTGCGGCCCTGCAACCCGACGCGCCCGTGCTGCGTGAAGACCTGGCTGGCAAAACCAGCGGCGCCCATGGCCCCCGTGAGCACCACAACCACATCTTCACCTGGAACGCCGGTGACAAAGAAGCGGCTGATGCCGCTTTCACCAAAGCTGAAGTGACCGTGTCGCAAAGCATGCACTACCCCCGCGTGCACCCTTGCCCGCTGGAAACCTGCGGTTGCGTGGCCTCGTTCGACCCCGTGCGTGGCGACCTGACCACCTACATCACCTCGCAAGCACCTCACGTGGTGCGTACCGTGGTGTCCATGCTCTCAGGCATTCCTGAGTCCAAAGTGCGCATCGTCTCGCCCGACATTGGCGGCGGCTTTGGCAACAAAGTGGGTGTGTACCCCGGTTATGTGTGCGCCATCGTGGCCTCCATCGTGCTGGGCAAGCCCGTGAAGTGGGTGGAAGACCGCATTGAGAACATCTCTTCAACCGCCTTCGCCCGTGACTACCACATGGACGGCGAACTCGCCGCTACCGCTGACGGCAAGATCACTGGCCTGCGTGTGAACGTGGTGGCCGACCACGGCGCGTTTGACGCGTGCGCAGACCCCACCAAGTTCCCTGCTGGTTTGTTCCACATCTGCTCGGGCTCCTACGACATTCCTGCAGCGCACGCCAGCGTCAAAGGTGTCTACACCAACAAGGCCCCCGGTGGTGTGGCTTACCGCTGCTCGTTCCGCGTGACCGAAGCCGTCTACCTGATCGAGCGCATGGTCGACGTGCTGGCGCAGAAGCTGGGCATGGACAAGGCCGAGATCCGCGCGAAGAACTTCGTCAAGAAAGAACAGTTCCCCTACACCAGCGCTTTTGGTTTCGAGTACGACTCGGGCGACTACCACACCGCTTTGCAAAAAGTACTGGATGCGGTGGACTATAAAGCCCTGCGCGCCGAGCAAGCTGCCAAGCGTGCCGACCCCAACAGCCCCACGCTGATGGGCATTGGTTTGGTGACCTTCACCGAGGTGGTGGGTGCTGGTCCGAGCAAGATTTGCGACATCTTGGGCGTGGGCATGTTCGACTCGTGCGAAATCCGCATTCACCCCACTGGCAGCGCCATTGCGCGCATGGGCACGATCACGCAAGGCCAAGGTCACCAGACCACCTACGCGCAGATCATCGCCACCGAGCTGGGTATTCCAAGTGAAGTGATTCAAGTGGAAGAGGGCGACACCTCCACCGCGCCTTACGGCCTGGGCACCTATGGTTCGCGTTCCACCCCCGTGGCTGGTGCAGCCATCGCTTTGGCTGCGCGCAAAATCCACGCCAAAGCCCGCAAAATCGCAGCGCACATGCTCGAAGTCGGTGAGAACGACCTGGACTGGGAAGTGGACCGCTTCAAGGTCAAGGGCGACGACAGCCGCTTCAAGACCATGAGCGACATCGCTTGGCAGGCCTACCACCAGCCACCAGCTGGCCTGGAGCCAGGTCTGGAAGCCGTGCACTACTACGACCCACCTAACTTCACTTACCCCTTCGGTATTTACCTGTGCGTGGTCGACATCGACCGTGGCACCGGCGAGACCAAGATCCGTCGCTTCTACGCGCTGGACGACTGCGGCACCCGCATCAACCCGATGATCATCGACGGCCAAATCCACGGTGGTTTGACCGAGGGCTTTGCCGTGGCCATGGGCCAGCAAATGCCGTTTGATGCCCAGGGCAACCTGCTGGGCAACACGCTGATGGACTACTTCTTGCCTACCGCGGTGGAAACACCCAAGTGGGAAACAGACCACACCGTGACGCCTTCCCCGCACCACCCCATCGGTGCTAAGGGCGTGGCCGAGTCGCCACACGTTGGCTCCATCCCCACCTTCACCTCGGCTGTGGTCGATGCCTTCTCGCACCTGGGTGTCACCCACCTCAACATGCCACACAACGCCTTCCGCGTCTGGAAAGAACTCCAGAAGCACGGCGTGGCCCTCTGATCGGATCAAACATGGAAGTCAAATTAGACAAACTCTATCCCCTGGACGTGGACGCCACACGTGCCTGGACGCTGCTGAGCGACCTCAAGGCCGTGGCCGGTTGCATGCCCGGTGCGGAAATCACCGAGCAGCTCTCCGAGACCTCGTACAAGGGCGGCGTCAAAGTCAAAGTGGGCCCCGCTGTGGCCCAGTTTGGCGGCACGGTCGACGTGCTCAACGTGGACGTGGCAGCCCGCAAGCTCACCTTGCGCGGCAAGGGTGCGGACAAAGGCGGCTCGTCCGCCTCGATGGACCTGACCGCCACCATTGAAGCGGACCCTGCAGACGCCGCCAAGTGCTCGCTGCGCGGTGAAGCCGCGGTGATCGTCAACGGCAAATTCGCGCAGTTTGGCGGCCGCATGATGGTGCAGGTCTCCGACATGATCTTGGCCCAGTTCGTGGCCAACTTCATGGCCACCGCACAGACCTTGCCCCAGCCTGCAGGTGCTGCACCTGCCCCCGCAACTCAAGCACAAGAGAGCGTTGCTGCGGCTCCTGCCGCAGCGCCCGCTGTGGCTGCCGCTGCACCCAAAGTGGCCACCGAGATCAATGGCTTGGCCATTTTCTGGGCTTTGGTGAAAAGCTGGTTTGCCGGGGTGTTCGGCAAGCGCGCATGAGCCACACCACCGCGCTGCGTGAGCGCCTGCACCAGGCGGGGTATTTGTCAGACGATGGTCTGGCCACCACCCTGTGGCTGGCGCAGTCCCTGCGTCGTCCTCTGTTGCTAGAGGGCGATGCCGGGGTGGGTAAAACCGCGCTGGCCCAAGCGCTGGCGCGAGCCAGCGGCGCGCAACTGGTGCGCTTGCAGTGCTTCGAGGGGCTGGACCTCTCGCAAGCCGCTTACGAGTGGAATTACGGCCGTCAGCTCATGGCCATCCGCTTGCATGAAGGCGGCGCGCAGCAGTTGCAAGAGAGCGATGTGTTTTCGCGCGAGTATCTGCTCGAGCGTCCCTTGCTCAAAGCGATTTCCAGCGACAAACCCTGTGTGCTGTTGATCGATGAGATCGACCGCGCTGACGAGGCCTTTGAGGCCTTTTTGCTCGAGGTGCTCTCCGAGTACCAAATCACGGTGCCCGAGATCGGCACCTTGCAGGCGCGACATGTGCCGCAGGTGATCCTCACCAGCAACGGCACGCGCGAGTTGTCCGATGCTTTGCGTCGCCGCTGCTTGTTCCATTACCTGGACTACCCGCAGCTGCAGCGCGAGATCGCAATTGTCAAAGCCGCTTTGCCCGAGGCCAACACCCAGTTGGTGGAAGAAGCGGTGCAGTTTGTACAGCGTTTGCGCAAAGAAGACCTGAACAAAACCCCCGGCATTGCCGAGACCTTGGACTGGGTGGCGGCCCTGCACCACATGGGCCAGGTGCAGTTGCCCGAAGACCTGGACGTGATGGCAACCAGCCTGGGCTGCTTGCTCAAAACCCGCGAGGACCAGTTTCAACTCAGCACCGACCGCATGCGCCAACTCATTGAAGGCAGGCGCAGTGTGGGTGTGGCCGAGAAGGTCTGAGCCATGCATGCTCGCGCCCTGAAAGCCCCCGTGGCTGCGAGCTGGCCTGTGGAGAACTTGGCGCAATTTGCAGCCTTGCTGCGCGACCAGGGCTTCACGGTGGGGGTGGCCGAGCAGCAAAGCATGCTCGAAGCTGCTATGCATTTAGGAGCTAGTAAGGCAGAAGACATCTCGGCGGCCTGGCGTTCGATTGCTTGTTGCCATGTGCGCGAGTGGCGCCAGTGGCCGGAGTTGTTCGACCGCTTTTGGTTTCCTCACCGCATCAAAGGCACGGTGCGTGTGAGCGGACAGACCCGCCCCTCGCGCTCGCTGCGTGAGCAAGTGCAAGCCATGCACGCCGACATGGACGCTGCTTCGCAACCCCAAAACAACACGGCCCCGCGCAGCAGCGATGTGTCTGACCACGCGGCCTTGCAAGAGGCAAACGCGCAGCCGCGTGCCCAAGGGGGCGCCACCCGCACCGAAGCCCTGCACGACCGTGAGCTCTCGCAGTGGTTACCGCAAGACCTGGCGGGTTTGCGCCAAATTGCCGAGCGCATCGCACAGCAGTTGCGCAAGCGCCTGGTGCGTCGCCAGCAATGGCACAGCGCAGGCCACCGCCTGGATGTGCGCAAGACCCTGCGCAGCAGCGTGGCCCATGGTGGCTTGCCGATCAAGCCGGCCTGGAAACAGCCACGCCGCATCCAGCCGCGCCTCTTCATCCTGGTGGATGTGAGCCGCTCCATGGAAAGCCATGCGCAGTTGTTTTTGCGCATGGCCCGCGCGTTTGTGCAGGCCACGCCCACACGGGCCTTTGTGTTTCACACCCGCTTGAGCGAAATCACCTCTTGGTTGGAGCGCGACTCCGGCCGGGTACAGGAAAAAATCAACGCGGTCACAGCGGGTTTCGGCGGTGGCACGCGCATTGCCACGAGCTTGCAAGACTTTGTGCAGGTGCATGCCCGCGCGCAATTGCACACCGGCGCGCGTGTGTGGGTGTTTTCTGATGGCTTTGATGCCGACCCGCCCATGGAGCTGGCGCAAGCGCTGCAAAGTTTGCGCGCCAGATCCGTGAAAGTCACATGGTTTCACCCCACCCGTGGCGTACCATCCTCCGAGGCGATACAGCACGCGCGTGCGAGCATCGACCGCTTCATTCCCATGGCCACCTTGCAAGACTTGCTGGTGGCCAGCCATCAACTTCATTGAGGTCAACGCATGCAAATTTTTGAATTGGCCCAAGCCCGGCAACAAGCCGGCGTTCCTTTTGCTTTGGTGAGTGTGCTGCGCGTGCAGGCCCCCACCTCGGCACGTCCTGGTGACAAAGCGCTGGTCAGTGCCGATGGCGTGATTGAGGGCTGGATTGGCGGCGGTTGCGCCCAGCCTGCGGTCATCAAAGCGGCGCGTTTGGCTTTGGCTGACGGCCAGGCCCGCACCATCCGCATCACCCCCAGCGGTGAGACGGTGGAGCGCACGTTGGACGACGTGCTGGAGTTCGGCATGAGCTGCCATTCAGGTGGCACGATTGAGCTGTTCATCGACCCGGTGTTGCCGCCAGCGAGCTTGTTGGTGCTGGGCGACTCCCCCGTGGCGCACGCCCTGGTCAAACTTGCACCCCAGGTGGGTTTGCAAGTGCATGCCCAACCTACCGTGCAAAGTGGCGAGAACCTGCCGCGCGCACCCTGGGTGGTGGTGGCCACGCAAGGCCGTGGTGACATCAACGCCTTGCGCGCTGCCTTGGGCTTGCAAGCGCAAAGTGTGTGGTTCGTGGCCAGTGCGCGCAAGGCGCAGGTGCTCAAAGATAACCTCAAAACCAGCGGTGAAAATTCGCAAGCGGTCGATGCCATCATTGCCCCAGCGGGTCGCTTGGTGGGGGCACAAACCCCTGAAGAAATTGCGCTCTCGGTCTTGTTTGATGTGGTGGCCAAGCGCCGCAACCCTTCTGAGGGTTTGGCATCGAAAGTGCCTGTAGACCTTGCCAATGCTCAAGAATTTGCTATTGAAAACGTAGCAACTGAGGTGACTTTGGCAGCGTCGGCCCAAGCACCCACACACGTTCAAACACGGGTTCAAACACAGGCTCAAACACAAGCACCCCAAAAAGCGCCGGCTTCTTGCTGCGCAAGCAAAGCCCAAGCCCCGGTTGTGGCCGAGCCAGTTAAAAAATCCTGTTGCGGAGGTTGAGATGGGTTGCATTTTGAAGGGCGGCGGTGGCCTCTACAACCGTTTGACCGTGGGCGCTGTGTTGCTCGCAGCCGGCTCTGCCTCGCGCATGGGGGGCAAACCCAAATGCTTGCTGGAGTTGGGCGGCGTCTCGCTGATTCGTCGCCAACTCATCGCGCTCTCCGGCGCGGGGGTGGACGAGGTGGTGGTGGTGCTGGGTCACTACGCCGACCAAATTGAACCTGCGGTGAGCACCTTCCCAGTCACCTTGGTGCGCAACCCCAACCCAGACGAAGGTCAAAACAGCTCTTTGCACTTGGGCTTGCAGGCCCTCTCGCCCAAATTGGATGCGGTGCTGGTGGCCCTGGCCGACCAACCGTTGATCAACGCGCAAGATGCCACCGACCTGATTGGTGCCTACAAAAAACGCGCTGAGGGTGTGCAAGTGGTGGTGCCTGAAAAAGACGGCGTGCCTGGCAACCCAGTCATCTTCAGCACACAGGTCAAAGAAGCCATCTTGGCCGGCGACACACAATGGGGCTGCAAGCAGTGGCAGCAGGCCAACCCTGCGCAGGTTTTGCGTTGGTCCACCACCAACAACCGCTACATGACCGATATCGACACCGAGGCCGACATTGCCGCCTTTGCCGAGCGCACCGGTCACCAACTGCGCTGGCCAGCTGGCCTCTTGGCCCCGGTTTAAGCCCTGCCATGGCCACCCCTGAGACTTTCAACGCCTTGTGGGCCACGCCCTTGGGTATCCACCGTTTGGCGCAAGCGCAAGACATCAACGAGGTGCTGGTGCGTGTGTTCAAAACCATGCGCCTGGGCGACGCGCAGCCAGGGGCGGCCTTTTACGCCAGCCGCGATGACCTGCTGGGCCGCATCAACATCTCCGAATGGCAACAACTGCTGCAGTTCATCGTGGGCGGCATTCGCGACACCGTGGTGCAGGCCAACAGCGGCCACTGGCCCACGGCTGCCCCCGCGTTTCAAATTGCCTTGAACGGCATTTGGTTTCAGATCAGCAACAACGGTGTGCACCACGACATCCACACCCACGGCAACTGCTCGTGGTCGGGGGTGTATTGCTTGCAGGTGGATGCGCCCGCGCAGCGCACCGCGCACCCTGTGCTGGGCGCTCTCAATGGTGTGACACGTTTTTACGGCCCGCATTTTCAACACCTGGGTGGGGCGCATGCCGACTTTGGCAACGCCTACCTCATGTCACCGCACATCGACATTGAGCCCGTGCCGGGTCAATTGGTGGTGTTCCCGTCGTGGTTGGCGCACCAAGCCATGCCTTACCAAGGCGAGCAAGACCGGGTGATCGTGTCGTTCAATGCCAGCGTGCACAGCGCCGATGGCAACAACCAGCTGCAAAGCTACGCAAGGGGTTAAGTCCGTGCACCTGACAGCGCCCAAGTTGCGTACCAGCCTGAGTCGCTTGTGTGCCGACTGGAGTGCGCTGGCCCATTGGAGCTGGGTGCTCATGGCCTGGGTGAGCTTGGCTGCCTTGGGCCTGCGTGCAGCTCAGGGGCTGAGCGCCATGTTGCCTTTGGTGGTGTGGTGGGTATGGTTGGTGGCACGGCCCTTGCCGCATCGCGTGCGGCCAGGTGTCTGGCGCCTGAGCATGGGCGTGTGCTTGGCCGGCTTGGGGGTGACCTTGGCAGCGCTCACAGCGCAGGTGGTGTGGGCCATGTTGGCTGCGGCGGCCTGGGCGCAAAGTTGCATAGACAGCCAACACATCTCGCGGGCGCTGAGCGCGCGTCGAGCTTGGCCCATGTGGGGCAGCCCGCTGGGTGCTGCGGTGTTGGTGTGGGCCGCGGTGATGGCAGGCGAAGACATGCTGTGGCCGGCGGCTTTGGCCATTTTGCTGTTTGGCGCAATTATTCTGGGGGCTGCCATGTGGGTGGCCGGTGGCCTGGGCGCGCGCGTGAGTTGCCCGCTGATGGCCGCTAGGCTGGCGCAGGCCGCTTCCGAGACGGGCATGCAAGGTGCCAGCGCACAAGCCGCGCAACTGAGCATGGGCTTGATGATGGCCAGCTTGGCGGTTTCGGGCGACTGGTGCAGCCAAGCGGGTTGGCCGCTTTCGGCCACGCTGGCCTTGCACCTGTTGCTCATGGCGCTGGCAGCCGGTTTGAGCCGTTGCTTGCAGTCACCGATGCACACCTGGGTGCTTGCTGTGCAGCAGCGCGCGAGCATGTGGCGTGCCTTGTGCTTGAGCCTGGGCGGTTTGCTGGTGTGGCTGCGTCCCGATCCACACGGCCTGATGCTGTGCATGGCCTGCCACAGCCTGGCCTGGGGCCTGAGCACCCACACGCCTGCGATCAACCACCCCCTCAACATCCGCGCAGCCAGTGCCGTGCGGCTGAGGCCGAGCGCTTACGCTGGGCTTGAGCGTTGGGTGTGGGCGGCCTTCAGTGGGGTTAGCCTGGCTTGGATCGCTTGGGGTGCTGCCAGCTGGGGTGCCATGGTGCTGGTGTGGGCACACGGGGCGGTGAGCGCAGTGGGCTTGCTGGCCTTGCTGGCTCCGCTGGCCACTAAGCTGGTGATGCGTCGTGAAGCTTGCAAGGCTCAGGGTCGCACGCCAGGTGTTTCCAAAGCCATGCCCTGAGCTTGTCGCGCCAGGTACAACTCCAGTTCCACCAAAGCCAGGTCTCCGAGCGGGTAAGGTTGCGCTCGCACGCCGCTCATGCAGTTGCGCAAGCGTCGCTGCAAACCACCCACGCCGTTCCACTCCAAGCGGTAAATCGGGTAGCCCGTGGGGTGCGCGGTGGGGATGGTGTTGCCCCCTAGTCGCTGACCCGCGCGTTGGTCGTGGCACTGCGCACACGACAAGTTGAGCTGGCCCATGCGCTGCATGTAGCGTTCCCGCCCTTGCTCGACAAAAGGGGTCAAACGCGGGTCATCGGGCGGTGTGATGGGCATGCCTCGTGACTGGTAGGCCACCAGTGTTTCCAGGCTGAGCAATTCGCGGCTCTCAAGCTTGAAGGCACCAGCGCCCTGACGTTCTCGGCACTGGTTGATACGCTGCCCTAAGTTGACAGGGCGCTGTACGGCTTCAGAAAACGCCGGGTAGCGCGTGGCCACACCGCGCATGCGCTCTGGCTGAGCATGACAACTCGCGCAGGAAGCCGTGACGCCAGCGCTGCTGTGCCACAGCGCCAGGCCTTGACGCACCCACAACATGCCAGGGTTGTTGGCCTCATCGTTTTGCATGGCTTGTAGCTGCGCGCTCATGAAGTCAAAGCCAGACTTGGGGGTTTGCGCCCAAACCACGGGGCTGGTCACAGCAGCACCCAGCGCAACTGCCAGCAACCAGCGCCGCACACCTTCGCGCTGCGCGCTTGCGACACAGCGTGCGCGCAGTTGCTTGAGCGCTAGACGCGTCATGTCACCACAAGCTGAACGGTTTCGGTGTGGCTAAAGCCATGGTCGCCGCGCCAATGCAGCAGCAGGGCACCGCTGCGCGTGGCGCGCACATGAAAACTCACAAACGGGTTGGAGGCAATCGCTGGAAAAAATTGGGCTTCAAACACCAACTCGCCTAGGTAGTGGCAGCTCAGGTTCTGCACGATGTTGCGTGGCATGAGCTTGCCGTCGGCACCGGGCTTGTAGCCGCTGTCCATGGGGTGTGCGATGGTGGTCGAGATCTCGATGACCTCGCCAGCACGTGCTGTTTTCGGGGCTTTGATGAGGGTTGGGGTCATGCTCATTCGTCCGCGTCTTCGATGCAGGCGGCAATGGTCACGATCACCTCGGCGCTGTGCGCCCAGTAACTCCCATCGTTCATGCGCGCCACCGCGGTGAGGGTTTGCGAGTTGGCCAGGCGTATGCGGGTACTGACCGAGGCGCGTCCCGCCAGGTGGTTCATGCGGGCCACAAACGTTTCGCTCTGCGGGTTTTTTTCTGAGAACAAAGCAAGCGCGGTGACGTGGTCGGTGGCTGTCATGGGGCTCTGAGCATGGATGCTCACCGGCACGGTGTTGCCGTTGTCCACGAGTGCGGCAATGTCGATGCGCACACGACCGCGGTTGAGGTGAGCACCGCCTGTGAACGCTTTGACAGCCTCTTGCAAGCTTAGGGGTGTGGCATGGGCCTCACCCACCAGGAAGCTGACACCCAGGGCAGCGCTGCTGCGCATGAGTTGCCGGCGTGTGTGGCTAGGCAGTGGTTTGATGGGGTCTAGACGGTTCATTTCAAGGTTTGCAGGTAGGCCACCACGTCTTCAATTTGCTGGGCATTGAGCAAGGTTTTGCCCGCAAAAGCAGCCCCCACCCGTTGCAGGCCACGCGTTTCAAAGTAGGGCGGCATGATGGACTCGGGGTTGATCTGTCGGCTGTCCATCATGCGCAGCCGCAGTTGTGCAGCCGACATGCGTGTGCCCACGCCCTCGAGCGTGGGGGCCAGGTTGCCTTGAAAGGGTTCTTGCGGAAACGGCCCGCTGTGGCAGAGCAGGCACAAGCCTTCTTGACGTTTGAGCACAATGGCTTGCCCCCGCGCAGGGTCAGCCGAACTGGCCAGGGGGGTGGCCCAGCCCGGCACGGCGCTGGGCTGGGCGTGGGCTTGAGCGGCAAGCACTGCGCTGCCAACCACAAGCGTGGCCAGGCGCCGGGTGAGGGTGGTCCTGAACATGCTTGGGTCCACTTAAAACCTCAGGCCTTGAGGCTGTGCTTTTTCAGCGGCAGGTCGCGGATGCGTTTGCCTGTGGCGGCAAAAATCGCATTGAGCACCGCCGGCGCAGCCACAGCGATGGTGGGCTCGCCCACGCCACCCCAGAAGCCACCCGAGGGCACTGTCACGGTTTCAACCGGGGGCATGTCGGCCATGCGCACCACGGGGTAGGTGTGGAAGTTGTCCTCCACCACACGGCCGTCTTTGATGGTGATCTCGCCAAACAGCGCGGCCGACAAGCCATAAGCGAAGGAGCCCTCCACCTGCGCCTCAATCTGCTGCGGGTTCACCGCGTGACCGGGGTCGGTGGCCGCCACAATGCGGTGGATTTTGAGCGCGCCGTCTTTGCTCACCGACACCTCAGCACACGCGGCCACGTAGCTGCCAAACCCCATGGTTTGCGCCAAGCCGCGGAACACGCCCTTGGGCGCGGGCTTGTCCCAGCCGGCTTTCTCTGCCACAGCGTTGAGCACCGCCAGGTGCTTGGGGTGGTTGGCCATGAGCTTGCGGCGCAGCGCCAGCGGGTCTTGCTGGGTGGCGTGGGCAATCTCGTCGACAAAGCACTCGAGGTAAATGGCGTTTTGGTTCAGGTTCACCCCGCGCCAGAAACCAGCGGGCACATGCGGGTTGCGCATGGCGTGGTCCACCAGCAGGTTGGGAAAGCTGTAGCCTATGGCCGACTCGGCCCCGCCTGCAGCGTCCAGCCCCTGGAACATGACCGGGTCTTTGCCGTTTCTGATGTTCAGAGGCGCAACGGTTGCCAAGATGGACTGCCCAGAAATGCGCACATGCAAACCGGTGATGTTGCCCTGCGCGTCCAGGCCCGCCGAGAGCTTGCACTGCGTGACCGGGTGGTAGAAGCAGTGCGCCATGTCTTCTTCACGGCTCCAAATCATCTTGATGGGCGTGCCAGGCATCTGCTTGGCGATGTTCACCGCTTGGGTCACAAAGTCTGAACGACCCCTGCGACCAAACCCCCCGCCCAGGTACTGCTTGTGCACCTCGCACTGGGCAATGGGCAGGCCCGAGGCTTCGGCGGTCGCAGCCAAGGCGGCATCACCGTTTTGTGTGGGCACCCAGACCTCGCAACGCTCAGGGGTCCAACGCGCGGTGGCGTTCATGGGCTCCATGGGCGCATGGTTTTGGTAGGGGTAGGCGTACACGGCTTCAATTTTTCTGGCAGCCGCAGCAATCGCAGCGGGAGCGTCACCGTTGCTGTTGCCCACCACGGCGTCACTGGCTGTTAGGCCAGCCGAGAGCATGGCGGCAATCGTCTCATTGCTGGCGTTGGCGTTGCTGCCAAAATCCCATTCGATGGGCAAAGCATCCAAGGCACTCTTGGCACGCCACCAGGTGTCAGCCACCACCGCCACGGCACTGCTGCCCACCTGCACCACTTTTTTGACGCCGCGTCGGCCTTCCACAGCAGCGGCATTGAAGCTTTTGACCTTGCCGCCAAACACCGGGCAGTCTTTGATGGCTGCATTGAGCATGCCTGGCAAGTTCACGTCGATGCCGTAGTTTTGCTCGCCGGTGGTTTTCTTGACGGTGTCCAGACGCGCCAGGCGCTTGCCAGCCAGCGTCCAGGTTTTTGGGTCTTTGAGGGTGATGCTCGCTGCCTCAGGTGCGCTGAGCTGGCCCGCTGCGGCTGCCACCTTGCCAAAGCTCACGGTGCGTCCGCTGGGGGTGTGGGTGATCACGCTTTTGGCAGCCGTGCACTCAGCGCTGGGCACGCCCCAGCTGTTGGCGGCGGCTTGCACCAGCATCATGCGCGCTGCAGCACCGCCTTTGCGCACGTACTCGTTGGACTCACGAATCCCTCGGCTGCCGCCGGTGGACATGTTGCCCCACACGCGTTTGCGCGCCAGGTTCTGACCCGGGGTGGGGTACTCGGTGGTGACTTTGGCCCAGTCGCACGACAGCTCTTCAGCCACCAATTGGGCCAAGCCTGTGAGCGTGCCTTGTCCCATTTCAGAGCGGGCAATCCGGATGATGATGGTGTCGTCAGGCTTGACGATCACCCAGGCGTTGACCTCAGGCAGGTCAGACGGTGGGTTTTGCGCCGAGGCAAAGGGCACATGAAAGCTCAAGCCCAGGCCGCCAGCAGTGGCAGCGGAGGTGGCTAAAAAATCACGTCGGTTCATGCTCATGTTGGCTCCTTAGGTGGTGCTGCCATTGGCATGTTGAATGGCCAGGCCGGCCGAGGCGGTTTTGCCACCGCTGGCCACCACTTTGATGGCAGCGCGCACACGGTTGTAGGTGCCGCAGCGGCAGATGTTGGTGATGGACTGGTTGATCTCGGCGTCGCTTGGGTTGGGTTTGGCCTTGAGCAGGGCGGTCACGGCCATGATCATGCCGGACTGGCAAAAGCCGCATTGCGGCACGTCCAGTTTGGCCCAGGCTTGTTGCACCGGGTGCGAGCCGTCTTTGGACAGACCCTCGATGGTGATGACTTTTTGGTTCGCGCTGACCGAGGCCAGGGGGCGCACGCAGGTGCGGGTGGCCACACCGTCGATGTGCACGGTGCAGGCGCCGCACTGTGCGATACCGCAGCCGTACTTGGTGCCAGTCAAGCCGAGTTGTTCACGCAAGACCCACAAGAGGGGGGTGTCCGGTTCGGCGTCTACATCGCGCACCTGTCCGTTGACATTGAGTTTGGCCATGCTTGTCTCCAGAATTTATAAGAAGGAGGCCAAACGCTTCGGCCCCACAACGTTTTATAGGCGATTTCTGCCGCACCAGACCGATAAAAAGTGCAACTCGATCAATTTGATCGGAAATCAAGCTCCGGGCTGGCGATCCAAGGCCAGCTTGGCTTTGTCCAGCCACATCTGCAGGCTGTCAAACAGGTCTTGCTGGCTGAACGAGCAGCTTTCCTCGGCAAACAGCGCGCTGGATTCCAGCCGGTCGAGCAGACCATGCAAAACCACGCTGAATTTTTCAGGCAAGGCTTGCAGCAGGGCTTGCTGAGCACGTGCCTGTTGGCTAAAGGCGGCCACGCTGAGGCTGCCGCTTTTGAGGGCATGCATGTCTTGCGCCAGGGTTTGAAGCTCAGAGAAAAGATCGTTCATGATGTGGCGGCCACGGGGATGGTTTCAGTGGCCGAGTATTTTGGATAAAAACGCCTGGCCGCGTTCGCTTTGCGGCTGCTTGAAAAAAGCCTCAGGCGTGTTTTGCTCGATGATTTGGCCTTGGTCCATGAAGATCACCCGGTCTGCCACGGCTTTGGCAAAGCCCATCTCGTGGGTCACGCACAACATGGTGATGCCCTGGTCGGCCAGTTGCACCATCACATCAAGCACCTCTTTGATCATCTCGGGGTCCAGGGCTGAGGTGGGCTCGTCAAACAACATGATTTTTGGGGTGAGGCACAGCGCCCGCGCAATGGCCACGCGCTGTTGCTGCCCTCCTGAGAGCTGCAGGGGAAACTTGTGCGCTTGTTCGGCAATGCGCACCCGCTCAAGCTGCTGCATGGCGCGCGCCACCGCATCGGCTTTGCTGAGCTTGCCCACCAGCATGGGTGAGAGCGTGAGGTTTTCCAGCACCGTGAGGTGCGGGAAC
This sequence comes from Hylemonella sp. UBA6679, assembly GCA_002454975.1. GTDB lineage: Bacteria > Pseudomonadota > Gammaproteobacteria > Burkholderiales > Burkholderiaceae_C > Hylemonella. Next base: position 9,212 of record DKJZ01000006.1, on the reverse strand, counting down.
AAATTGAACTGCTGAAACACCATGCCCACCTGCTGCCGCACCGCATCGATGGCGCGTTGGTCGTCTCCTAGCTCAATGCCACCGACGACCAAGCGGCCGCTTTGGTGTTCTTCAAGCCGGTTGATGCAGCGTATCAAGGTGGACTTGCCCGAGCCCGAGGGGCCACAAATGACGATGCGCTCACCAGCGGCAACTTGCAGGTCGATGTCGCGCAGCACGTGCAGGGCACCAAACCATTTGTTGACGCCTTCAAATTGGATGATGGGCTCAGACATGCACGCGTCCCCGGTTGAGTTGTTGTTCCACGCGCAGGCTGTAGCGGGACATGGCAAAGCAAAACACACAATAAATCAAGGCGATGAAGAGGTAGGCCTCGAGCTTGAAGGGCCGCCAATCGGCATCCGAATTGAGTGCCAGGCCCAGCGAGCCGGTGAGCTCGTACAAGCTCACGATGGTCACGAGTGAGGTGTCTTTGAAGATGGCAATGAAGTTGTTCATGAGCCCGGGCACCACGGTGGCCAGCGCTTGCGGCAGCACGATGCGATGCTGGGTTTGCCAGTAGCTCAAGCCCAGCGAGGCCGCTGCCTCGGTTTGCCCCTTGGGCAGGGCTTGCAAGCCACCGCGCACCACCTCGGCCATGTAGGCTGCGGCAAACAAACTGATGCCGGCCAGCACGCGCAAAAGCACATCGACCGTCATGCCTTGGGGCATTAAGAGCGGGAACATGAACGAGGCCATGAACAGCACCGAGACCAGTGGCACGCCCCGCACCACCTCCACATAGGTGGCGCACACCGTGCGCACGGCGGGCAAGTCAGAGCGTCGGCCCAAGGCCACTATCACGGCCAGCGGAAAGGCCAGTGCGATCGACAGCGTGGAGAGCAAGATGGTCAAAGGCAGACCACCCCAACGGTCGGTGTCCACACGGCTCAAGCCTGCGCCGCCATGCATCAACCACCAACCCAGCACCAGGGCCACCAGCCAGGCTGGCAGCAGGGCCGTTCGCCAGCTGCGGCGGTTGCAACTGAGCACCACCATGCCCACCAACAAGAGTGTGGCAAGCATCGGTCGCCAGCCCTGGTCTTGTGGGTAGCGCCCCAGCAGGATGACGCGGTATTTTTCTGCGATCACGCCCCAGCACGCTCCCGCTGTGTCGGCGCGGCAGGCCTCGAAGGAGGGCGTAAATTGCGCACGCGTCACAGCCCACGACCAAAAGTCGGGCAACCAATACACCAGCATGCCCACAATCAGCGCGCTGCTCAGTGCCGACGTTGGTGAACCCGCAAATTGGGAGCGCAGCCAGGCGCGCCAGCCGTGGTGTTGCACGGGAGCGGCTCGGGCGGGGATGAGCACATCAGCCATGGGGTCAGCCCGCGCGCAGGGCGCGTTGGTTCAGGCGGCTCATCAGCCAGGCGGTGAGCAGCGAGGTGCACAGGTACACCACCATGATGACGGCGATGCACTCAAGCGCACGGCCGGTTTGGTTGATGGAGGTGTTGGCAATCGACACCACATCGGGGTAACCAATGGCCACGGCCAAGGATGAGTTTTTGGTGAGGTTCAAAAACTGGTTGGTCATGGGCGGCACAATCACCTTGAGGGCTTGGGGCAGGGTGACATGCCGCAACACATGCGCCCGGCTCAAGCCCAGGGAAAGCGCAGCCTCGGTTTGCCCACGCGGCACCGCCTGCAGACCTGAGCGCACCACCTCAGCCACGAAAGCAGCGGTGTAGAGCGTCAAACCCGCGAGCAGGGCCAAAAATTCAGGCGTGAGCGAGCCGCCGCCTTCCATGGCAAAAGCGCCTGGCGTGGGCACGCTCCACGCGCCGCCTTCTAAAACAGGAAAACTCAAACCCCCTTTGCTCAAGAACACCGCACCTTCAAGCACTTGCCAAGCCTGGTCCACATCGGGCAGCAGATCGGTCAGCAGCAAGTACCACATGAGCAACTGCAGCAGCAAAGGGATGTTGCGAAACAGCTCCACGTAAGCGCTGCACAAAGCGCGCACCAAGGCATTGCGTGCCAAGCGGCCCACCCCAATGAGCGTGCCCAGCAGGGTGGTCAGCACAATGCCCACCAAGGCCACGCGCAAGGTGTTGAGCGTGCCCACGGCAAAGGCGCGCCAAAAGGGCTGGCCCGGGTCATAGTCGAGCAGGCCTTCGCCGATGTCAAAGCCAGCGCTTTGCCATAAAAAATCAAAGCCACTTTGGATGCCGCGCGCCTTCATGTTGGCCGCGGTGTTGCTCACCAACCACCAGGCCAACGCGAACAACACAGCCAGCAGCAAGGCTTGGTAAACCTTGCCTGCGAAGGCTCGGCTGCGCCAGCGCATCACGGCGCGCTGATCAGCGGATGGGTGGGGCATACATCAAGCCGCCCTTGTTCCATTGCTTGTTGAGGCCACGCTGGAGTTTCAAGGGCGATTGGCTGCCCACATTGCGCTCAAACATCTCGCCGTAGTTGCCGGTGGTTTTGATGGCCTTGGCCAGCCAATCGCGCTCCAGGCCCAGCAGTTTGCCCATGTCTTCACCGGTGCCCAAAATGCGGGCGATGGCTGGGTCGGTGCTGGTTTTCATCTGCTCCACATTGGCTTGGGTGATGCCGTATTCCTCGGCTTCGATCAGGCCATACACCACCCATTTCACAATCGCGAACCACTCGTCATCGCCGCGGCGCACCATCGGGCCCAAGGGCTCTTTGGAAATGAGCTCGGGCAGGATCACGTGTTCGTCTGGGTTCTTGGCTTCTTTGTTGCGGGTCGAGGCCAGGCCAGAGGCGTCGGTGGTGTAGGCCGCGCAGCGGCCTGAGAAATACGCACCCGTGGCGGCTTCAAGTTTTTCAAACACCACCGGTTTGAGCTTGAGGTCGTTGGCCCGCGAGTAGTCGGTCATGTTTTTCTCGGTGGTGGTGCCCGCTTGCACGCACACCGTGGCACCTTTGAGCTGCTTGGCGCTCTTGACCTTGCTCTTGACCGGCACCATGAAGCCTTGTCCGTCGTAGTAAACCACGGCGGTCATGTGCATGCCCAGCGAGGCGTCTCGTGTGAGGCTGAAGGTGGTGTTGCGCGACAGGATGTCGATCTCGCCAGACTGCAGCGCCGTGAAGCGCTGTTGCGCATTCAGGGGCACGTATTTCACCTTCTCGCCATCGCCCAGCACCGCAGCGGCTGTGGCGCGGCAGACATCCACGTCCAGCCCGCTCCATTTGCCGTTGGAGTCGGCAGCACCAAATCCTGCCAAGCCGGTGTTGACCCCGCACACCACCTGGCCACGTGCTTTGATGCCATCGAGTGTTTTGCCAGCCTGGGCGGGCAAGGCCAGGCCCAAGGTGGCGGTCAGTGTGGCAAAGCTCAGGGCGCGTGCAAGGTGTTTCATGGGCGGGATCCTTGTGGTGGAGGTTGGTGAGGTGGCTTGTTGAGATGGCTTGATAAGGCGTGGGTCAAAGTCTAATGCGAAATTTGACGGCTGTGCCAAGCGGCATACGCACAGACGCCGCGCTGGGGAAGCTACCGATGCTGCGCAGGCTGAACTGGCGTTAAGCTGTGTGAAGAAGGAGACAGAGATGAGACACCACGCCGTTTGGCCCAAGCGACTGCCTCACGCGATCAACCCGCCAGCCATGCCTTTGTGGGAGAACCTGGCCATCAGCGCCCGACGCTACCCCGACAAAGACGCGCTGGTGTTTTTTGGCAGCACCATCAGCTACCGCGATTTGCTGCAAAAAACAGAGCAGCTAGCAGCCTATTTACAAGGTCTGGGGGTGCAAAAGGGCGACCGTGTGGTGCTCAATATGCAAAACTGCCCACAGCTGGTGATTGCGCACTTTGCCATTTTGCGTGCCAACGCGGTGGTGGTGCCGGTCAACCCTATGAACCGTGCCGAAGAACTCAAGCACTACATCACCGACCCCGACGCGGCCGTGGCCATCACCACCGCTGACCTGGCCAGCGATCTGGCAGCTGCCAGCGACGCTTTGGTGGCCCAGGGTCAGACCGGGCTCAAGCATGTGGTGGTGACCCATTTCACCGACACCTTCGATGCCGCTGTGCAAGGCGACGAAGCCCCTCCGGCTGGCTGGCACGACTGGCTTTACACCCGCCACGCATTGCCAGCGCCCCAAGGCGCACAGGTGCACACCTGGACGCAGGCCTTGGCCTGCACCACCGCACCTGCCCCTTTGACAGCCGGTCCGCACGACCTGGCGGTGCTGCCCTACACCAGTGGCACCACCGGGCTGCCCAAGGGCTGCATGCACACCCACCGCAGCATCATGCACAACGCCATCAGCAGCGGCTTGTGGGGCAACAGCACCGCAGAGAACATCACCCTGGCGGCCGTGCCGATGTTTCACATCACCGGCATGGTGAGCATGATGCACGCCAGCATTGCCTTGGGCGCCACCTTGGTGGTGATGCCGCGTTGGGACCGTGACCTGGCCGGGCGCTTGATTTCCAAGCGCCGCATCACCCACTGGACCAACATCCCCACCATGGTGATCGACCTGCTGGGCAGCCCACACTTTGACAAGTACGACCTCTCCAGCATTGTGTACATCGGCGGGGGCGGCGCGGCCATGCCCCAGGCTGTGGCGCAGCGTTTGCTCGAGCAGTTTGGTCTGCGTTATGTGGAGGGCTATGGCCTGACCGAAACCGCCGCGCCCTCGCACACCAACCCGCCCGATGCCGCCAAACAGCAGTGCCTGGGCATTCCCTTCATGAGCACCGATGCGCGGGTGGTCGACCCCGAGACCTTGCAAGAGCTGCCCGTTGGTGAGCAAGGCGAGATTGTGGTGTGCGGCCCCGAGGTGTTTGAGGGCTACTGGAAGCGGCCCGATGCCACCGCACAGGCGTTTTTTGAGTTGGACGGCAAGCGCTTTTTCCGCACCGGTGACTTGGGCCGGGTGGACGAAGAGGGTTATTTCTTTTTGACCGACCGCCTCAAACGCATGATCAACGCCTCGGGCTTCAAGGTGTGGCCCGCCGAGGTCGAAGCTTTGATGTTTCGCCATCCTGCCATTGTGGAGGCCTGCATCATCGCCACGCGCGACAGCTACCGTGGCGAGTCGGTCAAGGCGGTGGTGGTGCTGCGCCCGGGCTTAGAAGGCCAGGTGAGTGAGGCCGACATCGTGGCTTGGTGCCGCGACAACATGGCCGTGTACAAAGTGCCGCGGGTGGTTCAGTTCGTCAAGGCCTTGCCCAAAAGTGGCAGCGGCAAGGTCATGTGGCGTGCGCTGCAAGAGGCCGAAGCCGCCACCTGATGGGCTCTTGGTTCATACACCTCAACACCGCGCAGAGCCTGGCCTCTGCCACAATGCCGTTTTCTGGAGAAATGCATGTTTGAAGCCACCATCGCTGGCAGCCTGCCCAAACCCGCCTGGCTGTCTGAAACCCACAAACTCTGGCCCCAATGGAAGGCCCAGGGCGAAGAACTCGCCCAAGCCAAAAAAGACGCCACGCTCTTGTGGATCAAAGCCCAGGAAGACGCTGGCTTGGACATCATTGGCGATGGCGAACAGTCACGCCAGCACTTTGTGCACGGTTTTTTGGAAATGGTCGAGGGCATCGACTTTGATCACAAGGTCAAAATGGGCATCCGCGACAACCGCTACGACGCCATGGTGCCCCAGGTGATCTCGGCCCTCAAACTCAAAGGCCGTGTGCACGCTGCTGAAGCCAAGGTTTTGCGCGCGCACACCAAGAAAAAAATCAAGTTCACGCTGCCTGGCCCGATGACGATTGTCGACACCGTGGCCGACAATTTTTACGGCGACAAAATCAAGATGGCCATGGCCTTTGCTGAGCTGCTCAACCAGGAAGCCCTGGCTTTGCAGGCCGATGGTGTGGACATCATCCAGTTTGACGAGCCAGCCTTCAACGTCTACATGAAAGACGCCGCCGACTGGGGCGTCAAAGCCCTGGAGCGCGCCGCCCAAGGCCTGACCTGCACCACCGCCGTGCACATTTGCTATGGCTATGGCATCCAGGCCAACAACGATTGGAAAGAAAAACTTGGCAACGAATGGCGCCAGTACGAGCTGGTGTTCCCCGCATTGGCCAAGAGCAGCATCCAGCAGGTGAGCTTGGAGTGCTACCACTCGCATGTGCCACCAGACCTGATGAAATTGCTTGAAGGCAAAGACGTGATGGTGGGCGTGATCGATGTGGCCAGCGATGTGATTGAAACCCCCGAAGAGGTGGCCGACACCATCGGCCGCGCTTTGCAGTTTGTGCCGAAAAACCGGCTCTTCCCCTGCACCAACTGTGGCTTGGCGCCCATGGACCGCGAGGTGGCCATGAAGAAGCTGCAAGCCTTGGCTGCAGGTGCGGCCTTGGCCCGTCAACGTCACGCTTGAGTTGCCCATGACCCCGACCCTCACACCCGCTGCTGATCTGGGCTTGTGCCCTGAGCGCCTGGCCCGCCTGCGCGCGGTCATGCAAGACGAGGTCAAGCGTCAGCGCTTGCCTGGCGCGGTGATGATGGTTGCGCGCCATGGCCAGGTGGCCATGTTTGACAAAGTGGGTTGGCAAGACCCGCTGGTGCAAAGCCCCATGCGCCTGGATAGCCTGTTTCGCATTTACTCTATGACCAAGCCCATCGTCTCGGTGGCGGTCATGATGTTGATGGAGCAAGGCCAGTTGCTTCTGGGCGATGCGGTGGCTAAATACCTGCCCGAATACACCAACATCCCCTGGCAAGACGCGCAAGGCCAGTTGCACCCGGTCAAGCGCGCCATGACCATCCAAGACCTGTTGCGCCACACCTCAGGCTTGACCTACGAGTTTTTGGGTCAGTCGCCGGTGCAACGCCAGTACGCGCAGATCAACATTGGCTCGCGTGAGCGCGACAACGACGCGTTTTCCAAAGCGCTGGCTGGTGTGCCTTTGGCCTTTGAGCCCGGCAGTGCTTGGGAGTACAGCCGCTCCACCGATGTGCTGGGCCGCCTGGTGGAGGTGGTCAGCGGGCTCAGCCTGGGCGAGTACCTGCAGAAAAACATCTTGCAGCCCCTGGGCATGCACGACACGGCCTTTGCCGTGCCGCAAGCGCAGTGGGACCGCATTGCCGAGCCTTTCCCGCACGACCCCGATGGTGGTGTGCCCATGCGGGTGATTGATGTGCGCAAAACCCCTGCGCTCGAGTCGGGCGGCGGCGGCTTGGTGTCCACCGCGCAAGACTACGCGCGCTTTTTGCAGTTCATGCTCAACAAAGGGGAGTTGGATGGCATGCGCTTGTTGGCGCCGCACATCATCGACTTCATGACTGCCGACCACCTGGGCGACATCCCCTTGCACCACGGCGATCTGGGCACCTTGCTGCCACCCGGCCATGGCTTTGGCTTGGGCTTTGCGGTGCGCACCAGCTTGGGCGAAACCTCGGTGCCGGGTTCGGTGGGTTTGTATTACTGGGGTGGCATTGCGGGCACCACCTTCTTTGTGGACCCCAAGCTCGACATGTTTGCGCTCATGCTCATCCAAGCACCCAACCAGCGCGACTACTACCGCCCCTTGTTTCGCAACCTGGTGTATGCCAGTTTGCTGCGTTGATGACCGACATCCTTCACCCACCGCTGACCGAGCTTTCGGTGTTACCCGCTGTTTTGCAAGCCCAGGGCTACGCCGTCCTGGACGCTCAGAGCGTGGCTCAAGGCATGTCTAGCTACGCTATTGATAGCAACCAGCCTTTGATGGACGAGGGTTTGAGCGAACTTTTGCCTTCATGGTCAGATTTACCACCGGATGCCCACCTCAAAGACGGGGGGCGTTACCGGCGGCGGCGTCACAGCTGCTTTGTGGTGAATGGGGCCACGGTGAGCCAGCAGCCGCACCGCGCGCATTGGCAGCCCTTGGCTTACAACGCCTTGCATGGCGGCATGCACCGCATGTTTGCGCCCATGGACGAACGTGTGAACCACCATCCAGCCTGGCATGCCTTGTTGGTGTGGTTGGCCCACGTGGCCAGCAACTTGCGCGGTGCGCAGCCCTGGTTTGTCGAGGCGCACCAGTTTCGCATTGACACCACCGACGGCATTGGCCGGCCTACGCCTGAGGGTGCGCACCGTGACGGTGTGGACCTGGTGGCGGTGTTCATGATTGAGCGCCAAGGCGTCAAAGGCGGCGAGACCCGGGTGTTTGATGCGAGCAGCCCGCACGGTCAACGCTTCACGCTGACCCAGCCGTGGTCGGTGTTGCTGCTCGATGACGCGCGCGTCATCCATGAAACCACGCCCATCCAGCCTGTCAGCAGTGCGCCAGGCGGCCACCGCGACACCCTGGTGGTCACCTTGCGCAGCGGTGGTTTTCAGGGGCAAGACACGCGCTTGCCCTAAGCTCAGGCCGAGCGGTCGGGCAGCTGCAGCTGCCAACGCAGCCGATCGAGCATCCAGCCGCCCGCGGCCAGCAAGATGGCGCCCAGACTCGCCATGATGAGCAAACCGTGGGTCTCCCAAAAAGCCAGCACCACCCAGGCCACCAGAAGCAGCGCGCCCAGGCCCAGCAGCATCAGGGCGATGGCTGCGCGCAGCAGGGTTTGCAAGATGTCCACTTTCTCTTGCGCCCAGCGCAGGTTGAGCTCGGCCCAACGTTCACGCAGGGTTTGGCTGCCCAGTTGCATCGCAGCATCAAGCAGCAGGCTGAGCCAGCCGCGGGATGAATCAGGCGAGCCCATCGTCAGCGTCGCGCCATCAGCATGCCCAGCACCACACCCAGCCCTGCGGCAGCCCCGGCGGTGGCCCAGGGGTGGTGGTGCACAAACTCATCGGTGCTGTGGTAGGCCTGGCGGACGTGTTGGGCCGCTTGGTCTTGCAGTTTGCCCAGCTCGTTGCGGGCCTCGCTCAAGCGCGACTCCATGCGACCGCGTAATTTCTCGGCTTCTTGACCGGTTTGTTCGGCCAAGACCTTGATCACTTCTTCTGCATCGTGGATGACCTGACGCAGGTCGCTCATCATTTTGTCTTTGTGAAAAGGGCTCATTTCCAGCATGCCGTACTCCGGGTAAAAAGAAGGCTCCAGCTTAGGGCCGTGGGGCTGGCGCGTGCTGATCTATGTCAAGACATCAGAAGGGCACAGCACTGTGCCAATGCTGCAACTCGCCACGGCTTGGGTGGGGCAGCCCGAGTTCGCAAGCGTGCAGCATCAAGCGCTCAGCATGGGGTGCCTGTCCGTAAAGCCTGTCTCCCAAAATGGGGTGCCCGATGCTTTGCAGGTGCACGCGCAGCTG
>DKJZ01000060.1 GCA_002454975.1 Hylemonella sp. UBA6679 | reverse complement strand
CATGCAGCGCGACTACTGGTACAGCTCACACCGTTACCCTGAAGACTTGGCCGCCCCGCAAGACATCGGTCGCTACGCTGCTGAGCGCGCTTTGAGCCGCTTGAACGCGCGCAAGATCCCCACCACCCAATGCCCGGTGCTGTTTGAGTCGCCCTTGGCCGCAGGCTTGTTGGGCGCCTTGGTGCAGGCTTTGAGTGGCGGCGCGCTCTACCGCAAAAGTAGCTTTTTGTTGAACAGCCTGGGCAAGCCCGTGCTGCCCAAATTCATCGATGTGCTGGAAGACCCGTTTGTGCTGCGCGGCAAAGGCAGCTCGCCGTTTGACGATGAAGGCGTGCGCGTGAAAGCGCGTCAGGTCATTGAGGCCGGGCGTGTGCAGGGTTATTTTTTGAGCAGCTACTCGGCCCGCAAACTGGGTATGCCCACCACCGGCAATGCGGGGGGCTCGCACAATTTGATCTTGCATTCACGCCAAACCAAAGCCACCGACACGCTCGACGAGATGCTCCAAAAACTGGGCACCGGCTTGCTGGTGACCGAGCTCATGGGCCAGGGTGTGAACTACGTGACCGGCGACTATTCGCGCGGGGCCAGCGGCTTTTGGGTGGAAAAGGGCCGCATTGTGTACCCGGTGCACGAGATCACCATTGCCGGCAACATGAAAGACATGCTCAAAGGCATCACCGCGGTGGGTGCGGACACCTACAACTACGGCGCCAAAACCGTGGGCTCCATCTTGATCAACCGCATGAAGGTGGCGGGCAGCTGATACCTGTTGCTCAGCAAAAAGCCCCTGTGCGTGAGCAGCAGGGGCTTTTTTGTGGGCCCAAGCGCATGGGTGAGCTTGGCGTTTAAGGGCGCAAAAGGTTCAAGGCGCCAAAGCAGCTTTGACTGCTGCAGACACTTGGCCCATGTCAGCCTTGCCCGCTAAGCGAGTTTTGACCACGCCCATGACCTTGCCCATGTCGCCAGGGCCTGAGGCACCCACTTCGGCCACGATGGCCTTGACGGCCGCTGTGACCTCATCGGCACTCATGCGCTGGGGCAGGTAAGCCTCAAGCACCTTGATCTCGCTGCTTTCTTTGTCAGCCAGGTCTTGGCGCGCCGCAGCCACATAAGCGGCCACCGAGTCTTTGCGCTGTTTGATGAGCTTGTCCACGATGGCAATCACGCCCATGTCGTCCAGAGTCACGCGTTCGTCGACCTCTTTTTGCTTCATGGCCGCCAGCAGCAAGCGGATGGTGCCCAGGCGCTCGCTGTCTTTGGCGCGCATGGCGGTTTTCATGTCATCGGTGATTTGGTCTTTGAGCATGGTGTTCTCCAAAATAAAAAACCCGCGCTGGCGTCCCGGGCGCGGGTTTGAGTCAGCAAAGCCCGAGGGCTTGCGCTGATCAGTACAGCTTCTTGGGCAACTGCATGGCGCGAATGCGCTTGTAGTTGCGCTTGACCGCAGCAGCTTTTTTGCGCTTGCGCTCAGCAGTTGGCTTCTCGTAGAACTCGCGGGCACGCAAGTCGGTCAGCAAACCCAATTTTTCAATGGTGCGCTTGAAGCGGCGCAGGGCCACGTCAAACGGCTCGTTTTCTTTAACACGGATCGTCGTCATTACATTTTCCGAAGTGTGCGTTCAGCGGGTGAGCAGGAGATCGGGCCTGCTCGCCATCAACGCGATGGTTCCCCGCCTGTAACTAGTATTGGCCGGCGGGGTCATGCCAGCAAAGTCGCAAATTATAGCGTGACTTCCTGCCTGGCCTGCAGCTTTACCGTCGTGTTGCGGTCTCAGGCCTGCGAAGGGGTGTGCTTGGCTGCCAGCGCCTGGGCGCAGGCATAGGCGCTGGCCCAGGCCCATTGGAAGTTGTAGCCCCCTAGCCAGCCGGTCACATCCACCACCTCGCCAATGAAATACAGGCCACTTTGCCGCGATTCCATGGTTTGGCTGGACAACTCGGACGTGTCCACGCCGCCAGCCATCACCTCAGCTTTGGCATAGCCCTCGGTGCCCGTGGGCGTGAGTTCCCAGCGGCTCACGCGCTCGCCCAACTGCTGCAGCGCTTTGTCGGTCCACGCATTGACGGGGCGTTCGGCTTGTCCCGGTGCGCTGTGCTGGACCCAGGCTTCGGCCAGGCGGGTGGGCAGCAGGGCAGAGAGCTCGTTGTTGACTTTTTTGCGTGAGGTCTGTTTGGCCTGCGTCAGCAGCTCGGCCACGTTGCTGCGCGGCGCCAGGTTCAGGCGGATGGGGGTGCCCGCCTGCCAGTAGCTCGAAATCTGCAAGACACCTGGGCCGCTCAGGCCGCGGTGGGTGAACAGCAGGTCTTCAGCGAAATGCATGCCGTCTTTTTTTCCGCCAGTGGCGATGTCTACCGGCAGCGACACGCCTGCGAGTTGTGCAAAGGGCGCCCATTGCTGGGCATCAAAGGTCAACGGCACCAAGGCTGGGCGAGGTTGGATGAGCTTGAGGCCAAACTGCTTGGCCACGCGCAAGCCAAAATCGGTCGCACCGATCTTGGGCACCGGCAATCCGCCGGTGGCTATGACCACGGCGGCAGACTTCACGGGACCTTTATCGCTCTCAATTTGATAGCTGCCAGTGCCCGACTCGCCTGGCTCAGGCGCTGAAAAAGCAATGGATGTCACCGCGCACGGCTGCCAGCGTGTGACCTGGCCTTTGTCACACTCAGCCAGCAAGACGTTGATGAGGTCTTGCGCCGAACGGTCGCAAAACAGCTGGCCCTTGTGCTTCTCGTGAAAGGGCACACCGTATTTTTCCAGCAGGGCGATGAAGTGTGCCGGCGTGTAGCGCGAGAGTGCCGAGCGGCAAAACTTGGGGTTGGCGCTGATGAAGTGCTTGTGCGGCTCGCGCACGTCCATGTCGCGGTTGGTGAAGTTGCAGCGCCCGCCGCCCGAGATGCGGATTTTTTCAGCCACCTTCTCGCTGTGGTCCACCAGCAGCACCTTGAGGCCCTGTTGCCCGGCCAGGCCAGCACAAAACAGACCGGCTGCACCCGCGCCGATGATCACCACATCAAATGTTTGCATGCCTGGAGTTTAGGGGCTCAAGCCCCGCGAGTGGCCGATGGGTTCCGGCCTTGAATTCAGGCCTTGAATTCGGATCTTAAGTTCACGCAATAGGCTGGGGCGTTGCTCTTTAAGCTTGGAGTGGGCAGCACACCATGAGTTTGTGGCCGTCCAAATCGCGAAAGTAAGCCGCGTGAAAAAAACCTCCGCGTGGCCCGGGTGCGCCTTCGTCCTGGCCACCCAATTGCAAAGCCAGCGCATGGATGCGGTTGACGCTGTCATGGTCAGGCGCAGCCAGGCTGACCATCACCCCGTTGCCTACGCTGGCGGTCTGGCCATCAAAGGGGCGCATCACGCCCAGGCTAGGTTCGGTCGGCCCGGTGCCCCAGGCGATGCCTTGCTCGCTCTCCCATTGCCGCTTGGCGCCCAACACCGCCAACAAGGGGTCGTAAAACGCTGCGGCGCGGGGCACATCGTTGCTGCCCAGGGTGACGTAAGCAATCATGCGGTTTCTCCAAAAGTTGGCGTTTACCCAGTGATTCAGGTGCCGGTTTGGCTTGTTTGTTCAGGCTGTTGCATGGCCAGGAGACCCGACATCACATCGCCCACCACCATCACGCTGGGGCTGGCCAAACCTTCACGCGCCAGGGTGGTGGTGAGTTCACCCAAGGTGCACACCGCATGGCGTTGGTTAGGCAAGGTGGCGTTTTGGATGATGGCCACCGGGGTGTGCTCACCCAAGCCATGCAGCAGTTCGGCTTGGATGTGCGCTGCGCCACTCACACCCATGTAAATCACCAACGTGAGTTTGGCGGTGCGCGCCGTGTGCGCCAGGGCGCGCCAGTCGGTGCCCTGGTCGCCGGGTTTGGCGTGCCCGGTCACAAACACCACGCCATGCGCGTGTTCACGGTGGGTGAGCGGCACACCCAGTGAGGTGACCGCAGCCAGACCCGAGGTGATGCCGTTGATGACAGACACGTTCACGCCAGCGGCTTGCAGGTGCGCCACCTCTTCGCCGCCGCGCCCGAAAATGAAAGGGTCGCCGCCTTTGAGGCGCACCACGCGTTCGCCTTCTTGCACCGCGGTGATCATCAGTTTTTCGATGAAGGCTTGCGGCGTGCTTTTGCAGCCCCCACGCTTACCCACATGCACCACTCGCGCTTGCGGGGAGGCAAACGCCACGATGTCATCGCTCACCAAATCATCCACAAACACCACGGTGGCTTGCTGGATGGCTTGGACCGCTTTGAGGGTGAGCAGTTCAGGGTCGCCAGGGCCCGCACCCACGAGGGTGCACGTGCCGCTTCCCACCAGGGTGCACGAACCGCCTTCCACCAGCGTGCATGAGCCGCGCCCCAGCGCATGGCTGGTGCTGTGGGGTTCAAGATGTTCAAGCTTGTTCATGCCTTCACCACTTGCAAGATGCATTCCAGTTGCCGAGCCATGGGCGACGGCACGGGGAGCTCGCCGGCCAGCACGCGCTGCGTGTAGAGGGCTGTGGCTTGTGCGTCCAGGCTTGGTAGCTCTGGCACCTGGGCCAAGCTGCCCGTTTGCGCTGCTTGTAAAAGCAGGCGCTGGCCGCGAACAAAGCCGTCCATCTGCGGCACGCGGCGCGGGTCGGCCACAGGCTCGCCCTCGGTGCCGCGCAAGAGCAAAGCGCGGTAGGGCATGAGGGCAAACACCTCGGCCATGGACGTGGCGTATTCCGGGTGGGTGTAGCTGCCCACCACCACCGCCTCGCCCACCACCGGGTTCATGAGCTTGACCAGGCTGTGCGCGCTGTTGCGCAAGCCCACCACGCGGCGCACCTCGAGCAAACGCTGCAAACCTGGCAGCAAGACACCTGTGGGCGCGAACACCACTTGGCCTGGCTGCAGCGGACGGCTTGATGTGGTGTTTGCTCCTGTATCGATAGCTGTCAGGGCTTTCACACCAAGGGCTGAGAGCACTTTGGATGCATCAACCCGGGAAGACTCGGTAGGCGTGCCGTGTACCAGCACCGGCAAGCCTTCACGTGCCAAGAGCAGGGCCAAAAGCGGGGTGAGCACGGGTAATTTACGCGCGCCGTTGTAGCTGGGCAGCACCACCGCTGTGCTGCCCGAGGGCGCCTCAAGGCGGTGCAGGCGGGCGTGGGTGGCATCCAAAAAACCCGCCATTTCTTGTGCGGTTTCGCCTTTGATGCGCATGGCCAGGCAAAAGGCGCCGAGCTCCAGGTCGCTCACCTGGCCGTCCAGCAGGCGACCCATCAGATCGGCGGCTTGCTCGCGGCTCAACGCACGCGCGCCTTCTTTGCCGCGTCCAATTTCTTTGATGTAAGGCGCAATGCCGCCGCCCGGGTTGCTCGGGGCCATGCGGACCTGGGTGACTTCAGGCGCGGCGCCACTGGCCGCGCCCTGCGTCTGGCCAGCCGTTTGAATGCTCATCTCGCTGCTCATGGGCTTATTGTCCCCGATCACCTTGGATCATGCTGGCCAGCTTGAGGTGCCAGTGGCCTTTGAACAGGACCAACCAAGGCCTCAATTCAGGCTGCCACAGCGGTGGCACGGATGATTTTTTGCAACTCGGGCACGCACGAGCCGCAGTTGGTGCCGCATTGCAGGGTGTCTTTGAGCGACTGCAAGCACCGCTGCGGGCTGGGCGGCAAGCCGGGTTGCGCGTGCAAGGTTTGCAGGTGCGCCTCAATCGCGGTTTGGCTCACGTTCAAACAGGTGCACACCGCCTTGCCTTTGCTTTGTACCGCCACGGGCGCCTTGGCGCCGGGCAGCAAAAGCAATCGGCCGTAGCTTTGCGCGGGCAACTCGTCTTGCAGCAAGGTGGAGATCCAGGCTTGCGACTGCGTGTCACCGGCCAACAAAAAGCCTTCAAGCTTCACGGTCTGGCCTTCGCGAGAGACCTTCATGCAACGTTGCTGACCCGCCTTGCGATCGGCGTAGCGCAATACTTGGGGCGTGTTCAAACCCAGCAGGGCTTCGATGTGTGCGATGAGCTCTGAAGAGGGCGCTTCAAAGTGTGCCGCGCGAAACAACACACCTTGGCGTTCACGCCCAAAAGGCACGCAGGTGGTAAACGAGAAACTGGGCATGAGCGCGCGCAAAGCACGCTGCGCTTGCAAGGCTGCATCAGCGGGCAACCAGGCCATGGCCAAGAGCGTCCAGGGTAGCTCAGCCTTGAGAATTTTCACCGCTGCATGCTTCAGTTCGGGCTGTTTAGAGCTGGGGCAGTAGGCCGAGGTGGTGAGGGCATTCACCCCCGCCAATGGCTCACCAGCTCGGCTTTGGCCGCTCAGGTATTCCGCGCCCCAGTGCATGGCCATGAAGGCCTGAGTCATGCCCACCTCGGCACTGGCTTGCACCGGCACCACAATCGCGCCGCGCTTGCTGGTGATGTGCACCAAATCGCCATCGCGCCAGCCTTTGCGTGCCAGGTCTTGTGGGTTCACTTGAATGACGGGCTCAGCCACGTGGCCGAACAAACGCGCCAGCGTGCCGGTGCGGCTCATGCCGTGCCACTGGTCGCGCAGCCGCCCGGTGGTCAGTGAAAACGGGTAGCGCGATTCGCGCGGCTCGGCCACCGGTTTGTAAACCGTGTTGGCAAAACGCGCCTTGCCAGAAGCTGTGGGAAACACACCGTCTTCGTACAAACGCGATTTGGGCTGGCCGTTCTGTGGGTAAGGCCACTGCTGGGGTGACTGTTCCAACAAGGCGTAATTCAAGCCGGTGATGTCCAGATCGCGTCCGCGGGTGGATTCACGGTGCTCGTTCCAAATCGTCTCCGGATTAATTGGGGTCTGACCCCAATTAATTTTTTGGCCGATGCCGCGTTCTTGCAGTTTGGTGGCGAGGTCTAAAACAATTTGCCAATCGTGGCGGGTGTCGCCAGGCGCGGGTACAGCTGGGCGCACGCGGGAGATGCACCGCTCGGAGTTGGTGACGGTGCCGTCTTTTTCGCCCCAGGTGGTGGCGGGCAAGAGCACATCGGCCCAATCGCAAGTGGCAGTGGTGGCAAAGGCTTCTTGCACCACCACCAACTCGGCGCGCTCCAAGGCGCGGCGCACGGTGGCTTGGTCGGGCAGGCTTTGCGCGGGGTTGGTGCAGGCTATCCACAGCGCTTTGATCTCGCCATCGGCCGCGGCTTGGAACATCTCAATCGCGGTTTTGCCGGGCTGAGCAGGCACATCTTGCACGCCCCAGAGCTTGGCCACTTCGGCGCGGTGTTCGGGGTTGGCCAAATCGCGGTGCGCGCTGAGCAAATTGGCCAAGCCACCCACTTCACGACCGCCCATGGCGTTGGGCTGGCCGGTGAGTGAAAACGGCCCGGCACCTGGTTTGCCGATCTGCCCGGTGGCCAAGTGCAGGTTGATGAGCGCGGCGTTTTTCGCAGTGCCGCTGGTGGATTGGTTCAGGCCCTGGCAATACAAACTCAGCGTGGGGCCTTGCGCGAACCATTTCGCGGCAGTGAACAGGTCATCCGAATGGATGCCGCAGGTTTGCGACACAAACGCTGGGGTGTAGTCGCGCACCGTGGCTTTGAGTGCATCGAACCCTTCGGTGTGTGCCGCGATGTAACTCGTGTCTACCCAGCCTTCCCACAGCATCAAGTGCAGCAAGCCGTTGAACAGCCCGACATCCGTGCCGGGTTGGATGGGCAGGTACAGGTCGGCCAACTCGGCGGTGTCGGTGCGGCGCGGGTCGCAGAAGATCACCTTCATCTGCGGGTTGGCGCGCTTGGCGTCTTCCAAGCGTCTGAACAACACGGGGTGTGCGTAAGCCGTGTTGGAGCCCACGATGAACACCGTGCCGGCGTGGTTCACATCGTCGTAGCAAGTGGGCGGCGCATCAGCGCCCAGGGTGAGTTTGTAGCCCGCCACCGCACTGCTCATGCACAGTCGCGAGTTGGTGTCGATGTTGTTGGTGCCAAGCTGACCTTTGACCAGCTTGTTGAACACGTAATAGTCTTCGGTGAGCAGCTGGCCTGAGACGTAAAACCCCACTGCATCAGGCCCGTGGCTGCGGATGATGTCAGCGAGTTTGTCGGCTGCATGGTTAAGCGCGGTGTCCCAGCTCACCCCTTGCGGGGCTTGGCCACGTGCCGTGCGCATCATGGGTTGCAGCAAGCGGGTCTGCGCGCGCACCTCGGGGCTGGCGGTCAAATGCAGGGTGGAGCCTTTGGAACACAAGCGCCCGAAATTGGCCGGGTGATCGGGGTCGCCGCGCACACCGGTGATCTGCACGCCTTGCGTTTCAATGATCACCCCGCAACCCACACCGCAGTACGGGCAGGTGGCGCGTGTTTCTTGCACTGGGGTCATGCCGCTTTCAAAGCCGGCCCCGCCACGGGGGGCTTGAGGTCCGTGGCGTGGGTGGCGAGTTCATCGGTGTTCAAAAACACGGTGTGGTTGTCCACCTTCACGCTGAACTTCGGGGTGCAACCTTCGTCAGGCGCTTTGGCGCAACCATTGTCCAAGCCGATGGTCCAGTTGTGCAGCGGGCAGGCCACGCTGGTGCCAAACACAATCCCTTGGCTCAGCGGGCCGCCTTTGTGCGGGCAGCGGTCGAGCAGCGCAAACACGTCACCAGTGTCATTTCGAAACACCGCCACATCCATGCCTGTGCTGCGCGCCACACGGCGTGAGCCCAGCACGGGAATGTCGTTGACATCGCAAATTTTTGTCCACTCAGACATCTCACACCTCGATCTTGTCAAACTGACGCGCATCCACATTCGCTTTGTTGCCTTCAAACCAAGGGTCAGGCTCGCCGTCCAGCGCGAACTGCAACTGCGCCCACAAGGCTTTGCGGCCTTCGTGGTCTTCCAGAATGCGTTTTTTCACATGGTCCAAACCTACACGGTTGACATAGTGCACCGTGCGCTCAAGATACCAACCTTCCTGGCGGTAGAGCTCGCAAAACGCGCCGGTGTACTCCAGCACTTCTTGCGCAGTTTTGAGCTTGGTGAAGAAATGCGCCACCTCGGTTTTGATACCGCCGTTGCCGGCGATGTACATCTCCCAGCCTGAGTCCACGCCGATGATGCCCACGTCTTTGATGCCTGCCTCGGCGCAATTGCGCGGGCAGCCTGAGACCGCGAACTTCACCTTGTGCGGTGCGTACATGCGCCACATCGCACGTTCCAGGTCTTTGCCCATCTGGGTGCTGTCTTGCGTGCCCATGCGGCACCACTCAGAACCCACGCAGGTTTTCACCGTGCGCAGCGCCTTGGCATAGGCGTGGCCGCTGGGCATGCCGATGTCGTTCCATACCGATTGCAGGTCTTCTTTTTTCACGCCCAGCAAGTCGATGCGCTGACCACCCGTGACCTTCACGGTGGGGATTTTGTACTTGTCCACCGCATCGGCAATGCGCCGCAATTCAGAGGCTGTGGTCTCACCACCCCACATGCGTGGGATGACCGAGTAGGTGCCGTCTTTTTGGATGTTGGCGTGGCTGCGCTCGTTGATGAAGCGGCTTTGCGGGTCATCCTTGGCTTCTTTGGGCCAGGTGGAAATCAGGTAGTAGTTCACCGCGGGGCGGCAGCTGGCGCAACCATTGGGCGTGCGCCATGCCATGAACTTGTAGACCTCCGAAATCGTGAGCAACTTGTTGGCGCGAATCGCTTCACGCACCGCCTGGTGACCGTGATCGGTGCAGCCGCACATGGCTTTGGTTTTGGGCGTGGCCGAATAATCGCCACCAGCGGTGAACATCAAAATTTGTTCCACCAAACCGGTGCACGAGCCGCACGACGCGCTGGCCTTGGTGTGCTTGCGCACTTCATCCAAGGTGAAGAGGCCTTTGTCTTTGATAGCTTTGCAGATGCTGCCTTTGTTCACGCCGTTGCACCCGCAGACCTCGTCCTCGTCTTTCATGCTGGCGGCTTTGCTGTGGCCTTCATGACCCACATCGCCGATGTTGGACTCACCAAACATCAGCTTGTCGCGGATGTCTTTGACCGAACGGCCGTCACGCAGCAGCTTGAAGTACCAGCTGCCGTCCACCGTGTCGCCATACAGGCAAGCGCCCACTAATCTGTCGTTTTTGATGACGAGTTTTTTGTACACGCCACCAAACGGGTCGCTCATCACAATCTCCTCAGCATCGGCGTCTTCAGGCTTGCCTGAGGCGGCGCCCATGAAGTCGCCTGCGCTGAACAAATCAATGCCAGTCACCTTGAGTTTGGTGGAGGTGAGCGACCCGGTGTAGCGTGCAATGCCGAATTCCGCCAAGTGGTTGGCCAGTACCTTGCCTTGCTCGAACAAGGGGGCTACCAAGCCATAGGCAATGCCGCGGTGCGCCGCGCATTCGCCCACCGCATAAATGCGCGCGTCGGTCACGGTTTGCAGGGTGTCACTCACCACAATGCCGCGGTTCACATGCAGCTTCATGCGCTCGGCCAGGGCCGTGTTGGGGCGGATGCCTACGGCCATCACCACCAAATCCGCCTTCACTTGCGTGCCGTCTTTGAACACCACCGAGCCCACACGCGAGCCATCGGCACTGGGCAGCAGTTGGTCGGTTTGCGCGCCGATCATGAACTGCATGCCGCGCTCTTCCAAAGACTTTTGCAGCAGTTGCCCCGCCACATCGTCGAGCTGGCGTTCCATCAACCACGGTGCCACATGCACCACGGTGACTTGCATGCCGCGCTTCATCAAACCGTTGGCCGCTTCCAAGCCTAAGAGGCCGCCACCAATCACCACCGCGTGCTGGTAGGTGGCCGCCGCATCGATCATGGCCTGGGTGTCGGCAATGTCTCGGTAGGCCAACACGCCAGGCAGGTCTTTGCCAGGCACCGGCAACATGAAGGGGTTCGAACCGGTGGCCATGATCAGCCGGTCATAGGCACAAACCTTGGCTTGGCCTTGCGCGTTGATGGCATGCACCTCACGCTTGACGCGGTCCACCGCGGTGACCGTCCAGCCTGCGTGCAGGGTGATGCCGTTGTCGCTGTACCAGGCCCAGTCGTTGAGCACGATTTGCTCTAAGGTTTGTTCACCGGCCAGCACGGGGCTGAGCAAGATGCGGTTGTAGTTGGGGTGTGGCTCGGCGCCAAAGACCGTGATCTCGTACAAGTCTGGTGCGATCTTGAGCAGCTCTTCAAGGGTACGCACCCCGGCCATGCCGTTGCCGATCATCACCAACTTCATTTTTTGACTGACTTTCATGTCCATGTCAATCTCCTGGTCACGCTACTTTTTCAACGTGTGCTTGTCGGGTGTACAAAAAGTCAATCACTGCTTTGCGGTAATGCAGGTACTCGGTGCTTTCGGCCAGTTCCACACGGTTGCGCGGGCGGGGCAGCTTCACATCCAAAATTTCACCGATGGTGGCGGCCGGGCCGTTGGTCATCATCACAATGCGGTCGCTCAACAGCACGGCTTCATCCACATCGTGGGTCACCATGACCACCGTGCTTTGCGTGCGTGCCACGATCTCGAGCAACTCGTCTTGCAGCTTGGCGCGGGTGAGGGCATCCAAGGCGCCAAAGGGCTCGTCCATCAACAAGACTTTGGGCTCCATGGCCAGGGCGCGGGCAATGCCCACACGCTGCTTCATACCGCCTGAAATTTCGCCGGGGCGCTTGTGGGTGGCGTGGCTCAGGCCCACCATCTCCAACGCCGCTTCTGTGCGTGCTTTGAGTTGGGCTTTGGTTTCGGCTTGGGCGCCTGTGCTTTTGCTGCCTGGGCCAAACACACGCTCCACACCCAGGTAAATGTTTTCAAAACAAGTGAGCCAGGGCAAGAGCGAATGGTTCTGGAACACCATGCCGCGGTCCGGGCCGGGGCCGGCAATTTCGCGGTTGGCGCACAAGAGCGTGCCATCGGTGGGCAAGGTCAAGCCGGCAATCAGGTTGAGCAAGGTGGACTTGCCGCAACCCGAGTGGCCAATGAGGGCCACAAACTCGCCTTTGGCCACGGTGAGGTTGATGTCACGCAGCGCGGTGAAAGGACCTTTTTTGGTTTTGAAAACCTGGCCCACGTTTTGGATGTCGATGTACTTGTCCATGGGGTTGCCCTTTCAGTTCTTGACTTCTTCAAAGGTGAAGGCGGTGGCGAGTTTGATGAGCGCCATCTCCAGCAACAAGCCAACGATGCCAATCACAAAAATCGCGATGATGATGTTGCGCACATTGAGGTTGTTCCACTCGTCCCACACCCAAAAGCCGATGCCCACGCCGCCGGTCAGCATCTCGGCAGCCACAATCACCAGCCAGGCAGTGCCCACGGCCAAGCGCACACCGGTGAGCATGTAAGGCAGCACCGAAGGAAACAGAATTTTGGTGACGATCTTCCACTCACTCAGGTTGAGCACACGCGCCACGTTCATGTAGTCCTGCGGCACGCGCTGCACACCCACTGCGGTGTTGATGATCATGGGCCAGATGGAGCAGATGAAAATCGTCCAGATGGCAGCCGGGTTGGCACCCTTGAACACCAGCAAACCAATGGGCAACCAAGCCAGCGGCGAGACGGGTCGCAGCAGGCTGATGAGCGGGTTGAACATCCGGCTCAAAAACGTGAAGCGCCCGATCATGAAGCCCGCAGGGATGCCCACCACCGCGGCCAGGCCAAAGCCCATGGCCACGCGCTTGAGCGAGCTCAACACGTTCCAGCCCACACCCTGGTCGTTGGGGCCTTTGCTGTAAAACGGGTCGCTGAACAAGACCACCGCTTGCTCAAAGGTTTGGGCAGGGGTGGGAATGGCGCTGCCGCTGCTGATGGACACCAAAGCCCACAGACCCACCAGCAATGCCAAGCCCATCACCGGGGGCAGCACCTTGAGCCAGAGTTCACGCCAGTCGTCAGACACACCCTGAGCTGGTTCTGGGGCTGCGCTGGGTTGTTTGGCAGGCTCTGAGCCCTGCGTCACCTTGCGCACAGGTTTGGCAGCGCTGGCATCAACAGTTGTAGCCGGCGTGATGGGCGTTGCGGGCGTGTTGAGCACCACGCTGTCATGAAACACAGCACTGACCATGGTCGCTCCTTAGGCTTTGATTTTGAAACTGTCGGCGTACTTGGCTGGGTCTTTGCCGTCCCACACCACACCATCGACTAGTTTGTGGCTGCGCATCACGTCTTTGGGCACACTCACCTTGGCCAAAGTGGCGGCTTGTTTGTAGAGGTCGATCTGGTTGATTTGTTTGGCCACGCCCAGGTAATCGGGGTGGTCTTTGATCAAGCCCCAGCGCTTGTGCTGGGTCATGAACCACATGCCGTCGGAGAGGTAGGGGAAGTTCACCGAGCCATCGTTGAAAAACTTCATGTGGTTAGGGTCGTCCCAGGTTTTACCCAGGCCGTTTT
The DNA here is from genome assembly GCA_002454975.1 of Hylemonella sp. UBA6679. Classification (GTDB taxonomy): domain Bacteria; phylum Pseudomonadota; class Gammaproteobacteria; order Burkholderiales; family Burkholderiaceae_C; genus Hylemonella. Next base: position 22,605 of record DKJZ01000060.1, on the reverse strand, counting down.
GGTAGCGGCCCAAAATGCGCTGGTTGATGGCGTCCACGCTGGTGTTCACATACGCCTTGTCCGCCACGGTTTCTGCCATTTTGTTTTTGTTGAGCAGGCCCGCATCGATCCATTTGCTGGCCTCCAAAATCGCAGCCGTCACGGCGCGCGCGGTGTTGGGGTATTTCTTGACGAACTCAGCTGTGGTGCCCAGCGCTTTTTCGGGGTGGTCTTTCCAGATGTCTTGGGTGGTGGTGGCTGTGATGCCTATGCCGTCGATGATGGCGCGGTGGCCCCAGGGCTCACCCACGCAGTAACCGTCCATGTTGCCCACGCGCATGTTGGCCACCATCTGGGGCGGCGGCACGGTGATGACCTTGGCATCTTTCATGGGGTTGATGCCTGCGCTGGCCAGCCAGTAGTACAGCCACATGGCGTGCGTGCCCGTGGGGAAGGTTTGCGCAAAGGTGTACTCACGCTTGTCGGTGGCCATCAACTTGGCCAAGCTGGCCGCGTCCACCGCCCCTTTGTCAGCCAGCTTTTTAGACAAGGTGATGGCCTGTCCGTTGTGGTTGAGGTTCATCAGGATGGCCATGTCTTTTTTAGGGCCGCTGGTGCCCATGTGCACGCCGTAGATCAGGCCCCACAGGACGTGGGCGAAGTCGAGCTCCCCATTGACCAGTTTGTCGCGCACGCCGGCCCAGCTGGCTTCTTTGCTGGGGATGATCTTCACGCCGTATTTTTGGTCGATGCCCAGCACCGAGGCCATGACCACGCTGGCGCAGTCGGTCAGAGGGATGAAGCCGATCTTGACTTCCTTCTTTTCGGGAGCATCCGAACCTTGGGCGTACACCGCCGCCCGCAAGGCTGGGCTCAGGCCCACAGCCCCCACAGTGGCGGTTTGAAGAACAGCGCGGCGGCTGAGTTTGGCTTTGAGCAGATCGGTCATGGCAACACTCCTAAAAAAAATGGCGTCCGCACTGCCAGCGCAGGTTGCGCTGAAGTGGGGACGCCGTTGTCCGTGGCCTTGCAATACCCGCCGTTGGATCTTGCTGGGGCCTTCTCATGCTTTACAAAAGCTACTAAGCAGCTTGCGTGCCAACCTGTTCAGGATGGCTGTTAGCTATTGAATCAATAGCTAAACACCGAATACCAGTAAGGCCTAGAAGGCTAAATTGCTCACAACATCGATATGTTCTGAGGCGCAAACCAGGTGCGCACGGCTTTGGTGCGTGCACCAGATGCGTTCATCCCAGCAAGTCGGCCACGTCCAGCATGCGCTGGGCCACGTCCACGAGTTTGAGGTTTTTGTCCATGGCGGTTTTTCGCAAGCGCGCGTAGGCCACGTCTTCGCTCAAACCTTGGCGCTGCATGAGCAGGTTTTTGGCTCGGTCGATGGTTCGCCGGTCGTTCATGGCAGCACTCAACTCGTCGCGCTCGGCCAGGGCGGTGGTGAGTTCGTCGCGCAGGGCTTGTTCATGTTCAAAGCGGGCCATGGCCACATCCAAAATCGGGCGGATGCGCTCTGAGGACAAGCCCGCCACGATGTAGGCCGTCACACCTGCAGCCACGGCATCTTTGACGTGCCGGGTGTCGCTGTCGTTGGTGAACATGACGATGGGGCGACGCTCGTCTCGCGTGGCCATGACCACATGCTCGAGCGCGTCTCGTGCCTCGCTCTCGGCGTCCACAATGATCATGTCGGGCTGGAGCTGCGAGAGTCTCTCAGTTAAAAACACATCAGCGGGCAGGGTGGCCACCAGGTTAAAGCCACTCTCCAGTAGCCCGATGCGCAGGCTGCGCGAACGTTCGGCCTGGACCAGGGCCAATTCGTCTTCGGGATCGTTCACCACCAGGTCGGGGGCGATCACCACGATGCGGAGGGCTTCATTCATCAACAAAAAGTCATGCAAGAAATGCGCCAACAGGCGGTTTATGCTGCTAGCGCTGGCAGACAAAAGCCGTCTAGAATGAAAGCGCTCCGGGGTGCGAACGCTTGTTCGGCTGAGATGGTCAAACCAAACCCGTGAACTTGAATCGGATCATACCGACGTAAGAAGAGCCAGGCCACCTTTGATGGCCCGCACATCTTTCGGAGCACACCACCGAAAGCATGGACACTTTTCAACCCACACCGCTGCCAGCCGCTTTGAGCGAAGCCACCCGCACCATCATGGCGCAGGTGCTGGCCTTCATCTCACACAAGCAGGCCAGCGAAGCTGATTTCAATGCCTTGGCCCTGGCTGTGTTTGCGCACCAGTTTGCGCACAACGCCGCGTTTCAGAGCTTTTGCCGGCAGCGCGGCAAATCCCTGCGCACCGTCAGGCGTTGGCAAGACATCCCGGCTGTGCCCATCAATGGTTTCAAAGCCCTCAGCCTGAATTGCGAACCTATCCAGCCAGAGGCAGGCCACCGCGTGTTCATGACCAGCGGCACCACCCAATCGGTGCGTGGAGCCCACCACCACCCCAGCTTGGCGGTATACGACGCCTCGATGGTGCACAACTTTGCCCAGCGTTTCATGCCTGGGCCGCAGCGCTTGCCCATGGCGGTGCTGTTCCCAACCGAGCAGCTCATGCCCAACTCCTCGTTGGCGCATTACCTGGCCTTGGCCAAAACCCATTTCGGCACACCGTCGAGTGCTTATTTCTTGAACGAACAGGGCCTGGATGTGCCCGGCTTGCAGGCTTTTTTGCAGGGAGCGCAAGCCGCCTCGCAGCCCGTGGCCTTGTTGGGTGCCAGTTACAGCTTGGTGCATCTGATGGACGCCCTCGCAGCGCAAGGCCAACGCTTTGCCTTGCCCCAGGGCAGCCGCATTCTCGACACCGGCGGCTTCAAGGGGCAGTCTCGCGAACTCGCGCCCGATGATTTTTACGCGCAACTCACGTCCACCTTTGGCGTGCCAGCCAGTGCTTGCATCAACATGTATGGCATGACCGAGCTCAGCACCCAGTTTTACGACGCGGGCAACGCGCACCAACCCTCCGTCAAGAGCGGCCCGCACTGGATACGCAGCCGCGTGGTTGACCCGCTCACAGGCCTGGATGTGCCCGAGGGGGAGCGCGGCATTTTGGTGCACTGCGACTTGGCCAACGTCAACTCGGTCTGCACCATCCTCACCGAAGACGTGGGCGTGCTGGTGCCGGGTGGTTTTGAGTTGCACGGCCGCGCTCAGGGCACCCAGGCCAAGGGCTGTTCTTTGGCGGTGGAAGACTTCCTCAAGGCCACGCGGTCATGAACACCAACGCTGCCATGCCCTTGCACGCGGCCACGCCGGGCAGCTTGCATGTGCGCGCCGGGTTCATCCCGCCAGGTTTTACCGGCGAGGTGAACTGGGCCAGCCTTGCGTTCGGTGAAGTGACCGTGCAAGTGCCAGCCCCCAGCGCCGAGCAACTTCAAGCTCTGGCGGCCCACGTGCGCGCGCACCAGGTCCTCAAACAGCGTTCGGTGCACGACATCGTGGCGCTGATCGACCGGGTGATCCACCGCTTGCTCGACCGCGACAACCCCCAGCACCAGCTGCTCAATGGTTTGCTCGCGCGCATCACCGGCATGGACGAAGAGATGTTGCGTCTGTGCTTGGGCCGCTACTTGCAGCGTTTTCGTGCGCCGCAACTGCAGCGCTTTTTGGTCGAAGACCTGGGCAACCCAGGCTTGCTTGACCGCTTTGAGCCGCGTGCCAAAGGTGGCTTGTCCATGGCTGTTGGGCCTGATGTGCTGGTGCATGTGTGGGCGGGGAATGTGCCAGGCTTGCCTTTGTGGAGCTTGGTGGCGGGCTTGCTGGTCAAGTCCAGTCACGTGTGCAAGTTGCCCAGTGCTGAGCCCTTGGTGGCCTCTATGTTTGCTGCACTGCTGGCGCAAGAATCGCCCGAGTTGGCGCAGGGCTTGGCCGTGGTGTGGTGGCCCGGTGGCGACACCCAACGCGAACAGGCTGTCATGAGCTGCGCTGATGTGGTGTTGGCCTATGGCGGCAACCAGGCGCTGAGCGACTTGCGGGCGCTTGTGCCCATCAGCACCCGCTATTTGGCGTTTGGCCACAAGCTGAGTTTTGCCATGGTCAGCCGCCAAGCCCTGGATGCCCGACGCGTGCACGCGCTGGCGCGGGCCACCGCTTTGGATGTGATGCGTTTTGAGCAGCAAGGTTGCTACTCGCCCCAGCTGGTGTATGTGGAGCGCGCCGGGCGCTGCAGCCCAAGCGATTTTGCGCACCATCTGCAGCAGCAACTGCGCGCCTTGGCCCTGCAATACCCGCGCCGGGTCTTGAGCTTGGAAGAGCGCCAAGCCATGGCCACCTGGCGGCACGCGCAAGAACACGCCGCGCTTGCATCGCCGCATGTGCACCTGCTGGGCGACGCAAGCGACCCCTTTGCGGTTGTGCTCAGCGACGCGCCTGGCACCTGCCCTGAAGGCTTAACGCCCAGTGCCTTGAACCGCACCGTGCGGGTGGTGGCTGTGGACGCACTTAAGGACGTGGTGCCCAGCTTGGCGCCGCACCGCGCATTGCTGCAAACCGTGGGCTTGGCGGCGTCGCCAGGCGATCTCTTGACGCTGTCGCAAGCCTTGGCGCACGCGGGGGTCACACGCATTTGCGCCATAGGTGAGATGACCCTGCCCGAGGCGGGTTGGCACCACGATGGGCGTTGCAGCCTGGCAGACCTGGTGCAGATGGTCGACATTGAGCAGGGCGCAGAGCGCGCCGCCGACGACCTCGCGCCCTACGTGGACTGAGGGTGTACATGGCTTCGTCTTTAGCCCATTCATCACACAAGCCAGCCCCAAGCGTGCTGGTTTTGGATCAGCTGCACTACACCTTTGAAGGATGGCCTGCGGTGGTCAAGGGGGTGTCTTTGCAGGTAGCGGCTGGTGAGGTGAGTTGCCTCTTGGGGCGCAGCGGCTGCGGCAAAACCACCTTGCTCAAGTTGGCAGCTGGCTTGTTAGAGCCAGACCGCGGCCAGGTTTGGGTGCAAGGCCAGCCGGTGGCACCCGACCCAAGCCGCGTGGGCCTGGTGTTCCAATCGCCCACGCTTTTGGACTGGTTGGACGTGCTCGACAACGTGTTGCTCAGTGTGTCTCTCAAGCGCCGCATCACAGCAGCTGATCGGCAAGCTGCCCTTGAATTGCTGGGTCGGCTGGGCTTGGCTGCGCTGTGCCACCAACGGCCTTGGCAGCTCTCAGGGGGGCAGCAAAGCCGCGTTGCGATTGCGCGAGCGCTGCTCTTGCGCCCCGCGCTGTTGTTGATGGACGAGCCCTTTGCCGCTTTGGACGCGATGACGCGCGAAGACTTGCAAAACGACTTGCTGCGCATGTGCGGCGAGCACCAAACCGCGGTGCTGTTTGTGACCCACGACATCCAAGAAGCGGTGTACCTGGGCGACCAGGTCTTGGTCATGCAGGGCGGGCAACTGCAGCACACCCACCGTCTGCAAGCAAAGCGCACAGCGGCCTGGCGCTACAGCGCTGATTTCGCCAGCCATTGCGCCACGCTGCGAGGTGTGATGGATGCCACCGTGTTGGCGCCGTCGACAGAAGTTGCCTCATGAAACGCTTGGCCCAACATGCGCTGTTGTTATTGGTGGTGCTGACGCTGTGGCATTGGGCCACACGCCCAGGTGGCGTGTCGGCTTTGGTGTTGCCCCCACCTGAGCGCGTGGCCAAAGCGCTGCTGGGCGGTTGGCAAAGCGGCTACTTTTTGCCGCACGCGCTGCACACCGTCACAGAGCTGGTGCTGGGCTTGGTAGCAGGGGCTTTGCTGGGCTTTGGTGGCGGTTTGTTGCTGGCTCAAATGCCAGGCGTGCGTCGCTTGGCCATGCCTTATGTGGTGGTCAGCCAGGTGGTGCCTAAGCTGGCATTGGCGCCGCTGTTCATGGTGTGGTTTGGTTTGGGCATGACCTCCACCGTGGTCATCACCGCTTTGATTTGTTTTTTTCCTTTGCTGGAGAGCACGCTCACGGCGGTGATGCGCATCGACGCTCAGCGCCTGGACCTCTTGCGCATGCTGGGTGCCAGCCCTTGGCAAACACTTTGGCGCCTCAAGGTGCCGGCGGGCTTGCCTGGCATCTTGGCTGGTCTGCGTGTGGCGGTGGTGTTGGCGCTGGTGGGCGCGGTGGTGGGGGAGTTCATCGGGGCCAACCAGGGCCTGGGTGCGCTCATCATCGCCACCCAAGGCATGATGGACACCGCGCTGATGTTTGCCGTGCTCTTGAACATCACGGCCCTGGGGCTGCTGCTGTATTTCCTCACCTTGTTGCTTGAAAAGCACTTGCTTCGTCATCATCCTAGAACCCTATGAAACGTATTGTTTTGTCAGCCCTGATCACCCTTGGCACTTGCTTGAGTTGGGGTGCATCTGCCCAAGTCAAAGCCGATAAAGTCACCGTGGCGCTGTGGAGCAAGCCCATCACCGAGGTCACCAACTTGCTGGTGGAAGAGGACAAGGGCTTTTTCAAAAAACACGGCATGGATTTGGCCTACCTCAGCGGCGCAGGTGGCGGCGATGCCATTCGCAACTTGGTCTCTGGCCAGGCGGATGTGGCCTTCACCGACCCGGGTTCTTTTTTCGCGGCTTTGGACAAGGGCGAGAAGCTGCGCGCCATCTACGACATCTACCCGCAAAACGTCTTCAATGTCGTCTCGCTCAAAAAGAGCAACATCACCAAGCCCTCGGACCTCAAGGGTAAAAAAATCGGGGTGTACAGCCTGGCCAGCGGCACCCGTCAAAACCTGTTGGTGCTGTTGCAGCAAGCAGGTTTGAGCGAGTCGGATGTGACGATTGTTGTGACCGGCCTGCTCAACTTTGCCCCGCTCATGCAGGGGCAGGTGGACGCCACAGCCGCCACCGACACCGGCTTGCTGGTGGCCCGCCAGCGTGGGGTGGGGGAGGTCAACGTCATCGAAGTGCGCCAGTCGCTCAATGTGTCGAGCGATCTCTTTGTGGTGCGCGAAGAAACCTACCAACAGAAAAAAGAGCTGCTCAAGCGCTTCTTGCTGGCCTACCGAGACAGCGCGCAGTGGATGATGGCAAGCCCCCAAGAGGCTGCGCAACTCGCCACCAAGCGCGCCATCGATGGCACTGATGTGGCCATCAATTTGGAGGTGATCAAGTTGCGTAATGCCTCGAGTGTGTCTGCACTCACCCAGGCCCAAGGGCTGGGGCGCTTGGACCTGGCGTCGCTGCAAAAAGCCGCAGACACCTACAAGCAACTCGGTTTGATTTCCCGCGACATCAAGGTCAGCGACGTGGTCAGCCAAGCCCTCGTGCCCGCGAAATGAACCACGCGCCCACCTTGAATTTGCAAGGCCGGGTGGCCCTGGTCACAGGGGCGGGCCGCGGGATTGGGGCGGCCATTGCCCAGGCGTTGGCGCAGGCGGGCGCCTTGGTGGTCGTCAACTATCTGCGCAATGCCACCGCGGCTGCGCAAGTGGAAGCCGCCTGCCAGCAAGGCGGCGGGGGCTGGGCTTACCAGGCCGATGTAACCGATGCGCAGGCTGTGCACGACATGGTGCAGGCGGTGTTGGGTGAAACCGGCCGCCTTGATGTGTTGGTGAACAACGCTTTTGCGCCCTACGAGTTCAACCCCGAAGCGCGGCGAAGCTTTGCCGAGCTGGGCTGGGCCGACATGCAAAGCCAACTCGACGGTGCGGTGCGCAGCAGTTTCACGGTGTGCCAGTCGGTGTTGCCTGCCATGCGCACGCGCGGGCAGGGCAGCATCATCAACATCAGCTCTGACCTGGTTCAACGCCCTGGCGTTCCGTACCACGACTACACCACAGCCAAAGCGGCGCTGGAGGGCATGAGCCGCAACCTGGCGCAAGAGCTGGGGCCTATGGGCGTGCGGGTCAACTGTGTGGCACCGGGCCTGGTCTACCCCACGGACGCCAGCCGCAGCACCCCCGAGGCCGTCAAAGATTGGCTGATTGCCCAAACACCCATGCGCCGCCTCACCCAGCCGCAAGACGTGGCCGGCGCCGTGTTGTTTTTGGCCTCGGATTTGAGCGCGATGGTGACTGGCCAGGTGTTGGTGGTCGATGGTGGCTTGGTGATGCGTTGATGTGGCCCTGCCGCGCAGCAAGCAGTCTGTCTGTGGTCAAGCTTGGCCTAAACTCTCGTGATGTTTGATGCGTCTATCAGCCCGCCCACCTTGGTGCTGGGCATTGAATCTTCTTGCGATGAAACTGGCGTGGCTCTGGTGCAAAGCACCCCGGGCCAGGCTGTGCCGCAACTGTTGGCGCACGCCTTGTTCAGCCAAATTGAGATGCACCAGGCTTATGGTGGGGTGGTGCCTGAGTTGGCCAGCCGCGACCACATTCGCCGGGTGCTGCCCCTCACCCGTGAGGTGTTGCAACGAGCCGGCAAGGCCTTGAGCGAAATCGATGTGGTGGCCTTCACCCGCGGTCCTGGTTTGGCCGGGGCCTTGTTGGTGGGCTCAGGTGTTGCCTGCGCTTTAGGTGCAGCCCTGGGCAAGCCTGTGCTGGGTGTGCACCACCTTGAAGGGCATTTGCTCTCCCCCTTTTTAAGTGCTGACCCACCGCAGTTTCCCTTTGTAGCCCTGCTGGTTTCTGGCGGGCACACCCAACTCATGCAGGTGGAGGGGGTAGGGCGCTACACCTTGTTGGGTGAGACCATTGACGACGCTGCTGGCGAGGCTTTTGACAAGTCGGCCAAGCTGCTTGGCCTGCCTTACCCGGGTGGGCCGGGTCTTTCAAAACTGGCGGCTCAGGGCGACGCGCAAGCTTTCAAGCTGCCGCGCCCCTTGCTGCACAGCGGCAACCTGGATTTTTCTTTTGCTGGCTTGAAAACTGCCGTGCTCACGCAAAGTCAAAAACTCGGCGCAGATTTGGAAGCCCGCAAGGCCGACCTGGCCGCCTCCACGCAAGCGGCCATTGTGGAGGTGCTGGTGAAAAAATCTCTGCTGGCTTTGGAGCGTACGGGCTTGCAGCGTTTGGTGGTGGCTGGCGGGGTGGGGGCGAACCACGAACTGCGTGCCCAGCTCGATGTCCAATGCGCCAAGCGCGGCGTGCGGGTGCACTACCCTGAAATGCACCTGTGCACCGACAACGGCGCCATGATTGCCTTGGCCGCAGCCATGCGTTTGGCCTCAGGCGTGCAGCCCGCTCAGCCCGAGTACAGCTTTGAGGTCAAACCTCGCTGGCCGTTGGCCCACATCACGGTTTGACACAAAATCCCCCTGGCTGCCAGCGCCAAGCTATAATGCAGGGCTTCGGGTGCGGCATACCAGCCTTGCTCGAACTCGCACGCTAGGCGCCGTTCCAGTGCCAAGCGCAAGTTGACACACTGCTTTGCAGTAACAAAGGAAAACACCATGATTGCTTCGAGCATCAAAGCTGAAGTTGTGAAATCCAACGCCCGCAGCGCCACCGACACCGGTAGCCCTGAGGTGCAAGTGGCCCTGTTGACAGCCCGTATCAACGAGCTGACACCCCACTTCAAAACCCACGCCAAAGATCACCACGGCCGTCGCGGCTTGCTGCGCATGGTGAGCCGTCGCCGTAAGCTTTTGGACTACCTCAAGTCCAAAGACGCTGACCGCTACACCGCCTTGATCGCCAAGCTGGGTCTGCGTAAGTAATCGTTGAGTACCATGACAAACGCCTGAGTTAGTCCCCTAGCTCAGGCGTTTTCTACTTCGGAGAAGCAAAAACAGAGCGAAGCTGTGTCATTCCAAAGAAGTTGAGGGCAATTTCTTTGGAATGGCATCGTGTTCTGAGTTGCGTTTTCCGGGTCTTGTGGGGTGGCCATAACCCCATGTTTTCCAGGAGATATTCATATGACGATGTTCCAAAAAGTCAGCAAAACCTTCCAGTGGGGCCAACACAAGGTCACCATGGAAACCGGCGAAATCGCCCGTCAATCCACCGGCGCTGTGCTGCTCGACATGGACGGCACCGTGGTGTTGGCCACCGTGGTGGGCAAGACCGAAGGCAAACCCGGCCAAGACTTCTTCCCCTTGACCGTGGACTACCTTGAGAAGTCCTACGCCGCAGGCAAGATCCCCGGCAGCTTCTTCAAGCGTGAAGGCCGCCCCAGCGAGTTCGAGACGCTGACCAGCCGTCTGATCGACCGTCCCATCCGCCCTTTGTTCCCCGAAGGCTTCTTCAACGAAGTGCACGTCGTGGTGCACACCGTCTCGCTCAACCCTGAGGTGGATGCAGACATCGCTGCCATGATCGCTGTGAGCGCGGCCCTGTCGGTCAGCGGCATTCCTTTCAACGGCCCCATCGGCGCGGCCCGCGTGGGTTATGTCAATGGCGAGTACGTGCTCAACCCCGGTCAAACTGCACGTAAAGACTCGCAGATGGACCTGGTGGTTGCCGGCACCGAAGCGGCTGTGCTGATGGTGGAATCCGAAGCCCAGCAACTGTCTGAAGACATCATGCTCGGCGCTGTGGTGTTCGGCCATGAGCAAGGCAACATCGCCATCAACGCCATCCACGAACTCGTGCGTGACGCTGGCAAACCCGTGTGGGATTGGAAAGCCCCTGCCAAGGACGAAGCCCTGATCGCCAAGATCGACGGTTTGGCCAAAGACAAGCTGGTGGCCGCTTACCAAATCCGCAACAAGCAAGCCCGCACCCAAGCCTGCCGCGCGGCTTACGCCGACGTGATGAGCGCGCTCAAAGCTGAAGGCGTGGCCTTTGACTCGGTGGCCGTGGAAGGCCTGCTGTTTGAGATCGAAGCCAAAATTGTGCGTGGCCAAATTTTGGCTGGCGAGCCCCGCATTGACGGCCGCGACACCCGCACCGTGCGCGCCATTGAAATTCGCAACAGCGTGCTGCCCCGTACCCACGGCTCGGCCCTGTTCACACGTGGCGAAACCCAAGCCCTGGTGGTCACCACCTTGGGCACTGAGCGCGATGCCCAGCGCATTGACGCTCTGAGCGGTGAGTACGAAGACCGCTTCATGCTGCACTACAACATGCCTCCCTTTGCCACCGGTGAAACCGGTCGCGTGGGTACGCCCAAGCGCCGCGAAATCGGCCATGGTCGTTTGGCCAAGCGCGCTTTGGTGGCGGTGCTGCCACCCAAAGACGAGTTCCCTTACACCATGCGTGTGGTCTCTGAAATCACCGAATCCAACGGCTCTTCGAGCATGGCCTCGGTGTGCGGTGGCTGCTTGAGCTTGATGGATGCTGGCGTGCCCATGAAAGCCCACGTGGCAGGCATTGCCATGGGCCTGATCAAGGAAGGCAACCGCTTTGCGGTGTTGACCGACATCTTGGGTGACGAGGACCACCTTGGCGACATGGACTTCAAAGTGGCCGGTACCACCAACGGCATCACTGCTTTGCAGATGGACATCAAGATCCAAGGCATCACCAAAGAGATCATGCAAGTGGCACTGGCCCAGGCCAAAGAAGCCCGCATGCACATCCTGGGCAAGATGCAAGAAGCCATGGGCCAGGCCAAGACCGAGGTGAGCGATTTCGCACCTCGCCTCTACACCATGAAGATCAACCCCGAGAAGATCCGTGACGTGATCGGCAAGGGCGGTGCTGTGATTCGTGCGCTGACCGAAGAGACCGGCACCCAGATCAACATCGAGGAAGACGGCACCATCACCATCGCTTCGACCGACAGCGCCAAGGCAGACGAGGCCAAGCGCCGCATCTCCGAGATCACCGCTGAAGTGGAAGTGGGCAAGGTCTACGAAGGCCCGATCACCAAGATTTTGGACTTCGGTGCTTTGGTCAACCTGCTGCCTGGCAAAGACGGTTTGTTGCACATCAGCCAGATCGCGCACGAGCGTGTCGAGAAGGTCACCGACTACCTGTCCGAAGGTCAGATCGTCAAGGTCAAAGTGCTTGAGACCGATGAAAAGGGCCGCATCAAGCTGTCCATGAAGGCTTTGCTGGATCGCCCCGAGCGTCCCGAGCACGGCCAACAAGGCTGATCGCGCAACGGGCAGGCGCGTCCTGCCCGTTGAACTTGAACCTTTTTTGTCTGCCCCATGAAAGCTGTTGAAATCACGTCCTACGGCGCCCCCGAGGTGCTGCGTTTGTGCGAGCGCCCCGATCCGGTGGCTGCTGCGGGTGAGGTGCTGATTCGCGTCTCGGCCAGCGGTATCAACCGCCCCGATGTGTTTCAGCGTACCGGTAACTACCCCGTGCCCCCGGGTGCGTCGGACATTCCTGGTTTGGAAGTCGCTGGCGTCATTGTCAGTGGTGATGCCGCTGCCATGGCGCAAGCGGGCTTGAAAGTGGGCGACCGCGTGTGCGCCCTGGTGGCCGGTGGCGGTTATGCCGAGCTGTGCACCGCGCCGGTGGCGCAGTGCTTGCCCGTGCCTCAAGGTTTGAGCGACATCGAAGCCGCCTCTTTGCCTGAAACCTTCTTCACCGTGTGGAGCAATGTGTTTGACCGCGCCCGCCTGCAAAAAGGCGAGACGCTGTTGATCCAAGGTGGGTCGAGCGGCATTGGTGTGACAGCCATTCAATTGGCCAAGGCCATGGGTGCGACGGTGTATGTCACGGCAGGTAACGACGAAAAATGCGCAGCCTGTGTGGCTTTGGGGGCTGATCACGCCATCAACTACAAAACCCAAGACTTCAAAGAAGAAGTCAAACGCCTGACCGAGGGTCGTGGTGTGGATGTGATTTTGGACATGGTGGGCGGCAGCTATGTGGCCCGTGAGGTGGAGTGCCTGGCCGAAGACGGCCGCATTGTCATCATCGCGGTGCAAGGTGGCATCAAGAGCGAGTTCAACGCGGGCTTGGTCTTGCGTCGTCGCTTGACGATCACCGGCTCGACGCTGCGTCCGCGCCCGATTGCCTTCAAACAAGCGATTGCGCAGGCTTGCCTGAAAAACGCGTGGCCTTTGCTGGAAAGCGGCGCCATCAAGCCCGTGATTCATTCGGTGTTTGCGGCGGTCGATGCGTCCGATGCCACTGGCAGCGGTGCAGCCAAAGCGCACACCTTGATGGAATCCAACCAGCACGTGGGCAAGATCATCATGACCTGGGGTGCCTGATGAAAAAACAGTGGATTGTTGGCAATTGGAAGATGAACGGCAGCCTGGCTGCCAATGAGGCTTTGTTGCAAGCCCTGATGTCTGGTTTGAACCAGCCTGCCTGTGGCGTGGCGGTGTGTGTGCCGTCTGTTTATTTGGCGCAGTGCCAAGCGTTGCTTAAAGGCTCAGCCATTGAGCTGGGCGCGCAAGATGTGTCGCAGCACGAGCAGGGCGCTTACACCGGCGAGCTGTCGGCGGCCATGTTGCGTGAGTTCGGTGCGCGTTTTGCCATCGTCGGCCACAGCGAGCGTCGCCAGTACCATGGCGAAACCGATGCGGTGGTGGCTGCCAAAACCCAACGTGCTTTGGCTGGTGGCGTGACGCCCATTGTGTGCGTGGGCGAAACCCTGGCTGAGCGTGAAGCGGGTAAAACCGAAGAGGTGGTCAAGCGCCAACTCGCGGCCGTGATCCACACCAATGGCCACTGCATCAGCGAGATTGTGGTGGCTTACGAGCCTGTGTGGGCGATTGGCACAGGTAAAACCGCCAGCCCCGAGCAAGCCCAGGCGGTGCACGCGGTGTTGCGCGCACAGTTGCAAGCGGCCAGCAGCAACCCAGCACGCGTGCCCATTCTTTATGGCGGCAGCATGAACGCGGCCAACGCGGCAGAGTTGCTTGCCCAGCCCGACATTGACGGCGGCTTGGTGGGCGGCGCCGCCCTCAAAGCCCCTGATTTTTTAAGCATCATTGCTGCAGCCCGCAAGAATTAAGCACCAGTTGCTATAGATTTTGGAGTAAATATGTCGATTCTTATTACTGTGATTTTGACGGTTCAGTTGCTCAGCGCGCTGGCCATGATTGGTTTAATTCTGTTGCAGCACGGCAAGGGTGCGGACATGGGGGCTGCTTTTGGCAGCGGTGGGTCGGGCAGCCTCTTTGGCGCCTCGGGCAGCGCCAACTTCATGTCGCGCACCACGGCCATCTTGGCAGCCGTGTTTTTCACCTGCACGCTGGCACTTGCATACTTCGGTAACTTGCGCCCCGAGGGCACCGGTTCGGTGCTCGAGCGCGCAGCCACCACCGCCCCAGCAGCCCCTGCTGATGCCAGCCCGGCCTCGCAAATCCCAGGCACAACAGCCCCAGCTGTCAACAACAGCGTACCAGCGCCAGTTGCACCTGTCAGCGGTCCGGCACAGATCCCAGCCAAGTAAATCGTGGCAAAAAACCTCGCTTCTCTCCTGAGAACGGGTTAATTTAAGGGTAAAATCTGAGGCTGTTCAGGAAGCCAGCCTCATGCAACCTGAAGTGATTGACAAGCCGTCGTGGTGAAATTGGTAGACACGCTATCTTGAGGGGGTAGTGGCGAAAGCTGTGCGAGTTCGAGTCTCGCCGACGGCACCATACAACAGCCTGGACCTCTTGGATCTGGGCATCTCGTTGGTCGCAAAGCAGATGAACCTCGATCAGTACCTTCCTGTCCTCTTGTTCATCCTGGTTGGTATCGCTGTGGGCATCATCCCGCAGGTGTTGGGCTATATCTTGGGCCCCAACAAACCCGACGACGCCAAAAATTCCCCTTATGAGTGCGGCTTTGAGGCTTTTGAAGACGCCCGCATGAAATTCGATGTGCGCTACTACTTGGTGGCCATCCTCTTCATTTTGTTTGACCTTGAAATCGCCTTCCTCTTTCCTTGGGCTGTGGCCCTCAAAGAGGTGGGTTTGACGGGCTTCATCGCTGTGGTCGTTTTCTTGACCATTCTGGTGGTGGGTTTTGTCTACGAGTGGAAAAAGGGTGCGCTTGACTGGGAGTAAGCGCGCCGGGCACTAACATCTTTGAAGGATTGCTGCCATGATTGAAGGCGTGATGAAGGAAGGTTTCATCACCACGAGCTACGACTCGGTGGTGAACTGGGCCAAAACGGGGTCCTTGTGGCCCATGACGTTTGGTCTGGCCTGCTGCGCAGTGGAGATGATGCATGCAGCTGCTGCGCGTTACGACATCGGTCGCTTTGGTGCTGAGGTGTTCCGCGCCAGTCCCCGCCAATCTGACCTGATGATCGTGGCGGGCACCTTGTGCAACAAAATGGCCCCGGCTTTGCGCAAGGTCTATGACCAGATGAGCGAGCCACGTTGGGTGATTTCCATGGGCTCCTGCGCCAATGGCGGTGGTTACTACCACTACAGCTACTCGGTGGTGCGCGGTTGCGACCGCATCGTGCCGGTGGATGTGTATGTGCCGGGCTGCCCCCCAACGGCTGAGGCGCTGATTTACGGCATCATCCAGCTGCAGCAAAAAATCCGCCGCACCCAAACCATTGCCCGCGTTTGAGCGCCAGGACACAACCATGACTGTTTTTGCTGCTTCGTGTGCTGAGATTGAAGAGGCTGTCAAGGCGGCTCTGGGCGACAAGGCCCGCCGCATTGAAACCCGCTTGGGCGAGGTCACCGTGGAGGTGTCTGCGGCCAATTACCTCAGCGCCGCTCAAGCCCTCAAAACCCACCCCGCCTGCCAGTTCGAGCAACTGATTGACCTGTGCGGTGTTGATTACTGCGACCACGGCGACGGTACGTGGGAAGGGCTGCGTTTTGCCTCGGTGGTGCACCTGCAATCGGTGGCTTTGAACCACCGCCTGCGTTTGAAGGTGTTTGCGCCGGATGACGATTTCCCGGTGCTTGATTCGCTCAGCAACCTGTGGGCCTCTGCCAACTGGTTTGAGCGCGAGGCCTTCGACCTGTACGGCATCATTTTTGAAGGTCACGACGACCTGCGCCGCATCCTCACCGACTACGGTTTCATCGGCCACCCCTTCCGCAAAGACTTCCCCTTGAGCGGCCATGTGGAGATGCGTTACGACGCCGAGCAGCAGCGCGTGATTTACCAGCCCGTGTCGATCGAGCCGCGTGACATCACGCCGCGCATCATCCGTGAAGACAACTACGGAGGCCTGAACTGAGTCTGCGACTTGGGACACATGTATGGCTGAGATTAAAAACTACACCCTGAACTTCGGTCCTCAGCACCCGGCTGCGCACGGCGTGCTGCGTCTGGTGCTTGAGCTTGATGGCGAGGTGGTGCAACGCGCCGACCCGCACATTGGCTTACTGCACCGCGCCACCGAAAAACTCGCCGAGAGCAAAACCTACATCCAGTCGCTGCCCTACATGGACCGCCTGGACTATGTTTCGATGATGTGCAACGAGCAGGCTTACTGCTTGGCCATCGAGAAAATGCTGGGCTTGGAAGTGCCCCTGCGCGCCAAGTACATCCGCACCATGTTTGGCGAAATCACCCGTTTGCTCAACCACCTGATGTGGCTGGGCTCGCACGGCAACGATTGCGGCAGCTCCACCATTCTGATCTACACCTTCCGCGAGCGTGAAGATCTGTTTGACATGTATGAGGCGGTGTCTGGTGCGCGCATGCACGCGGCTTACTTCCGCCCCGGTGGTGTGTACCGCGATCTGCCCGACACCATGCCGCAGTACAAGGCCAGCAAGATCAAAAACGCGCAAGCGATCACCGACTTGAACGCCAACCGCCAAGGTTCGTTGCTCGACTTCATTGATGACTTCACCCAGCGTTTTCCTAAGTGCGTCGACGAGTACGAAACCCTGCTCACCGACAACCGCATTTGGAAGCAACGCACCGTGGGCATTGGCGTGGTCACGCCTGAGCGCGCCCTGAATTTGGGCATGACGGGCCCCATGCTGCGTGGCTCGGGCATTGCCTGGGACTTGCGTAAAAAGCAGCCTTACGACGCCTATGGCTTGGTGGACTTTGACATTCCCCTGGGCAAAACCGGCGACAGCTACGACCGCTATTTGGTGCGTGTGCAAGAGATGCGCGAGTCCAACCGCATCATCAAGCAGTGCGTGAACTGGCTGCGTGCCAACCCAGGTCCAGTCATCACCGACAACCACAAAGTGGCACCGCCTGCGCGCGAGGCCATGAAGTCCAACATGGAAGAGCTGATCCACCATTTCAAGCTCTTCACCGAAGGTTTCCGTGTGCCCGCTGGCGAAGCCTATGCCGCCGTGGAGCACCCCAAGGGTGAGTTTGGCATTTACATGGTGAGCGACGGTGCCAACAAGCCTTACCGCCTGAAGATCCGTGCCCCCGGTTTTGTGCACCTCTCGGCCTTGAACGAGATGGCCAAAGGCCACATGCTGGCCGACGCGGTGGCCATCATCGGCACCCTGGATATCGTGTTTGGAGAAATTGACCGATGAGCGCCCCCAACAGCCCTTCGACGCCTTTGTCGGCGGCGACCCTGGCGCGGTTCGACCGCGAAGTGGCCAAGTACCCGGCAGACCAAAAGCAATCTGCGGTGATGGCCTGCTTGGCCATCGTGCAGCAGGAACTTGGCCATGTGAGCACCGACAGCGAGGCCCAAATTGCCGCGCACCTGGGCATGCCAGCCATGGCGGTGCACGAGGTCACCACCTTCTACAACATGTACAACCAGCACCCTGTGGGCAAGTTCAAGCTCAATGTGTGCACCAACCTGCCTTGCCAGTTGCGCGATGGCAGCAAAGCTTTGAAGCATCTTGAGCAAAAGTTGGGCATTTCCATGGGCCAGACCACAGCTGACGGGCTTTTCACGCTACAACAAAGTGAGTGCCTGGGCGCTTGTGCTGATTCGCCCGTGATGCTGGTCAACGACCGTACCATGTGCAGCTTCATGAGCAACGATCGCTTGGACCAGCTCATTGATGGTTTGAAAGGAGCGCAGTGATGTCTGTCGCTCAAGTGCTCGAACAATTCCAGGCCAGCGGCACCGAAAGCTGCTTCCATGACCGCCACATCAACCCCCAGATTTATGCCGGTTTGAACGGCAACAACTGGCGCCTGGCCGACTACGTGGCCCGCGGTGGCTACCAAGCCTTGCGCAAAATCTTGGGCCAAGACGGCTCTGCCCCCAACCCTGAGACCGGCGTGGCCGGCATGACCCAAGACCAGGTGATTGCCACGGTCAAAGAGTCAGGCCTGCGCGGCCGAGGTGGTGCGGGCTTTCCCACGGGTTTGAAGTGGAGCTTCATGCCGCGCCAGTTCCCCGGCCAGAAGTATCTGGTGTGCAACTCTGATGAGGGTGAGCCCGGTACATGCAAAGACCGCGACATTCTGCAGTTCAACCCGCACATCGTGATCGAAGGCATGGCCATTGCGGCTTATGCCATGGGCATTTCGGTGGGGTACAACTACATCCACGGTGAAATTTTCAAGAGCTACGAACGCTTTGAAGAAGCCCTGGAAGAAGCCCGCGCTGCAGGCTTCTTGGGCAACAACATCATGGGCAGCAGCTTTAACTTTCAGTTGCATGCCGCCCACGGTTTTGGCGCTTACATCTGCGGTGAAGAAACGGCCTTGCTCGAGTCGCTCGAAGGCAAAAAGGGCCAGCCCCGTTTCAAGCCACCGTTCCCGGCCAGCTTTGGTTTGTACGGCAAGCCCACAACGATCAACAACACCGAAACCTTCGCGGCTGTGCCGTGGATCATTCGCAACGGTGGCCAGGCTTACCTCGAATGCGGCAAGCCCAACAACGGCGGCACCAAAATTTTCTCCATCAGCGGTGATGTGGAGCGCCCGGGCAATTACGAAATTCCCATGGGCACCCCGTTTTCCAAACTGCTCGAATTGGCCGGTGGTGTGCGCGGTGGCCGCGCTTTGAAAGCGGTGATTCCTGGTGGCTCATCGTCCCCAGTGCTGCCAGCCGAGATCATGATGAACTGCACCATGGACTACGACTCGATCGCCAAGGCTGGCTCGATGTTGGGCTCAGGCGCGGTGATCGTGATGGACGAGACGCGTTGCATGGTCAAGTCGCTGCAGCGTTTGAGCTACTTCTACATGCACGAGTCTTGCGGCCAATGCACACCTTGCCGCGAAGGCACAGGCTGGCTTTCCCGCGTGGTCGATCGCATCGAAACAGGTCACGGCCGACAGGAAGACATGGACCTGCTCGACAACGTGGCTGAGAACATCCAGGGCCGCACCATTTGCGCTTTGGGCGATGCCGCGGCCATGCCCGTGCGCGCCATGATCAAGCATTTCCGGCACGAATTCGCCTACCACGTTGAGCACAAGACCTGCATGGTCGACGCTTACGTTTGACGAGCACACATATGGTTGAAATCGAACTCGACGGCAAAAAGGTAGAAATCGCTGAAGGCAGCATGGTCATGCATGCGGCTGAAAAAGCGGGCACCTACATTCCGCACTTTTGTTACCACAAGAAACTCAGCATCGCGGCCAATTGCCGCATGTGCTTGGTTGATGTGGAAAAAGCACCCAAGCCCATGCCTGCCTGCGCCACCCCCGTGACGCAGGGCATGATCGTGCGCACCAAGAGCGACAAGGCCATCAAGGCCCAAAAGTCGGTCATGGAGTTCTTGCTCATCAACCACCCGCTGGACTGCCCCATTTGCGACCAGGGCGGTGAATGCCAGTTGCAAGACCTGGCCGTGGGTTATGGCGGCTCTGCGTCGCGTTACGACGAAGAAAAGCGCGTGGTCTTCCACAAAGATGTGGGCCCCTTGATCTCCATGCAAGAGATGAGCCGCTGCATCCACTGCACCCGCTGTGTGCGCTTTGGCCAAGAGGTGGCCGGCGTGATGGAGCTGGGCATGTCACACCGTGGCGAGCACTCAGAAATCGAAACCTTTGTGGGTCACTCGGTGGACTCTGAGCTATCGGGCAACATGATCGACATTTGCCCCGTGGGCGCCTTGACCAGCAAGCCTTTCCGCTACAGCGCCCGCACCTGGGAGCTCAGCCGCCGCAAATCGGTCAGCCCGCACGACAGCACGGGCGCCAACCTGGTGGTGCAGGTCAAGAACAACCAGGTCTTGCGCGTGGTGCCTCTGGAGAACGAAGCCGTCAACGAATGCTGGATTGCTGACCGTGACCGCTTCTCTTATGAGGCCTTGAACAGCCCCGACCGCCTCACCCAGCCCATGATCAAACAGGGCAACGCGTGGCAAACCGTGGACTGGCAAACTGCCCTGGAGTACGTGGCCAACGGCACCAAACAGATCAAACACAACCATGGCGCTGCTGCCATCGGTGCATTGGTCAGCCCCCACAGCACCTTGGAAGAGCTCTTCCTGGCCACCCGTTTGGTGCGTGGCCTAGGCAGCGACAACATTGATCACCGCCTGCGCAACGCCGAGTTCGCGCCTGCATCGGGTGTGCGTTACTTGGGTACCAGCATCGCCGCTTTGAGCACACTGCAACATGTGTTGGTGGTGGGCAGCAACCTGCGCAAAGACCACCCGCTGTTTGCCCAGCGTGTGCGACAAGCGGCGCGCCGTGGTGCACAGGTTCACGTCATAGCCTCGGCCCATGAGATGACAGACACAGATGCTTGGGCCATGAAGATTGCCTCGAGCAGCCTCACCCCAGCTGCCGATTGGGTGCAGGCCTTGGCCGATGTGGCCGCTGCGGTTGCCGAGCAAAAAGGCATGGCTGCACCCGCAGCCGCTGCTGGGGTGAATGCCCAAGCTGCTGCGATGGCCAAGTCGCTGCTCAGTGGCGAGCGCAAAGCCATCTTACTGGGCAATGCTGCCGCACACCATGCCCAGGCCAGCAGCCTCTTGGCCTTGGCCAATTGGATTGCCGAGCACACGGGTGCCACAGTGGGTTACTTGACCGAAGCGGCCAACACCGTGGGCGCGCAGTGGGTGCAAGCCCAACCGCAAGCGAACGGTTTGAATGCCGCGCACATGCTCGCAGGTGGCTTGAAAGCGGTGTTTTTGCTGAACACCGAGCCCGGCTTGGATTCTGCCAACGCAGGCGCCGAGCAAGCTTTGGCAGGCGCGGACATGGTCGTGACCTTGAGCCCTTTCAAAACCAACCTGGCTTGCAGCGATGTGCTTTTGCCCATTGCGCCGTTCACCGAAACCTCGGGCACCTTTGTGAATGCCGAGGGTTTGGCGCAAAGCTTCCATGCGGTGGTCAAGCCCCAAGGCGAAGCCCGCCCAGCCTGGAAGGTGCTGCGCGTGTTGGCCAACCTGCTCGGTGTCGAAGGCTTTGACTTTGAAACCTCGCAAGACGTGCTCAAAGCAGCGCAATCGCTGCCCCTGAATTTGAGCAACAAGACGCAAGCCGCTGTCGATGTTTCGCGCACAGCGGGCACGCCTGCTACGGCTTCGATCTACCAGCTTGACGGTTTGGTGCGCCGTGCAAGCAGCTTGCAACTCACTGCTGATGCACGCGCTGTGGAGGTGTTGGCATGATCGACGCGCTCTACAACGGCGGCTTGAACCTGGTGGCCGCCTCCTGGTGGGCCACCCTGGTGTGGCCTGTGCTTTGGATCCTCATCAAAATCGTGGCGGTGCTCGCACCTTTGATGGGTGCGGTGGCGTACCTCACGCTGTGGGAGCGCAAGCTCTTGGGCTTCATGCAGGTGCGCCACGGCCCCAACCGCGTAGGCCCCATGGGCTTGTTGCAGCCCATTGCCGATGCCTTGAAGCTGCTCACCAAAGAGCTGATTCGCCCCAGTGCGGCCAGCAATGGTCTGTTCCGTTTGGGCCCCATCATGGCCATCATGCCGGCATTGGCCGCCTGGGTGGCCATTCCTTTTGGTCCTGATGTGGCGCTCACCAATGTGAACGCTGGCTTGCTGCTGATCATGGCCATCACCTCCATCGAGGTCTACGGCGTGATCATTGCGGGTTGGGCGTCCAACTCCAAGTACGCGTTTTTGGGCGCTTTGCGCGCCTCGGCGCAAATGGTGAGCTACGAGATCGCCATGGGCTTTTGCTTCTTGGTGGTGTTGATGGTCTCGGGCAGCATGAACCTCACGGAGATTGTGATGGGGCAGGCCAAAGGCACCTTCAGCCACATGGGCCT
The DNA here is from genome assembly GCA_002454975.1 of Hylemonella sp. UBA6679. GTDB lineage: Bacteria > Pseudomonadota > Gammaproteobacteria > Burkholderiales > Burkholderiaceae_C > Hylemonella. The sequence goes on along the minus strand of DKJZ01000060.1, from coordinate 813 downwards.
GAATTTCCTGTCGTGGAACTGGCTGCCTTTGTTGCCGATCTTTGCGGTCTACCTCATCTCGGGTGTGGCAGAAACCAACCGCCATCCTTTTGACGTGGTCGAAGGCGAGGCTGAGATTGTGGCTGGCCACATGGTTGAGTACTCGGGCATGGGCTTTGCCATCTTCTTCTTGGCTGAATACGCCAGCATGTGGCTGGTGTCAATCCTGGCCGTGCTGATGTTCTTGGGCGGTTGGTTGCCCCCCATCGACAGCGACTTGTTCAATGCCGTTCCAGGCTGGATCTGGTTGGGCCTGAAAACTTTCCTGGTGGTGTCCATGTTCATTTGGATACGCGCCACCTTCCCACGCTTCCGCTACGACCAGATCATGCGTCTGGGCTGGAAGATCTTCATTCCAGTCACGCTCGTGTGGCTGCTGGTGGTGGGTGTGTGGTTGCACACCCCCTGGAACATCTGGAACTGATCGGGTCACGCCATGACAGCAATTGCTTCCAACTTTTCCCTCAAAGATTTCCTCAAAAGCTTCATGCTGGTTGAGCTGTTCAAGGGCATGGCCCTGACAGGTCGCTACGCTTTCAAGCGCAAGGTCACGGTCCAGTTCCCAGAGGAGAAAACCCCTCAGTCCCCACGCTTTCGTGGCCTGCATGCTTTGCGCCGCTACGAGAACGGCGAAGAGCGTTGCATCGCTTGCAAGCTGTGCGAGGCCGTGTGCCCGGCCATGGCCATCACCATCGAGTCCGATGTGCGTGCCGATGGCTCGCGCCGCACCACCCGTTACGACATTGATTTGACCAAGTGCATCTTCTGCGGCTT
>DKJZ01000022.1 GCA_002454975.1 Hylemonella sp. UBA6679 | reverse complement strand
GGCCGAGCACGACAAGCGCGATGTGATCAAAGACCGCGAAGGCAAGCGCGAGGTGGAGCGCGCCATGAAAGGCCGCAATCGCTGAAGCGCCGATGAAGCGCCGACGAAGCGCAATTACTCCCAAGAAAAAAGCCGCTGAAATCCAGCGGCTTTTTTGTTCAGACCAAATCTTTGAGCGGGTGCTCGGCCGCGGGCCAGGGCGACTCGAAAAACGGCAGCACCATCTCAGGTGTGACGTCCTCAACCCGCGCGGGGTTCCACTTGGGCGCGTTGTCTTTGTCGATCACCAAGGCGCGGATGCCCTCGGTGGTTTCGCTCTGGGCCATGAAGCGGTTCAAATGCCGGGTGTTGAAGCAGTGGCGCACGATGTCGCGCTCGAGCTTCAAGTCTTGCGCCAAGGTCATGTGACGCGCGCGGCGCACCAACTCCAAGGTCACTTCCATCATCAACGGCGAGCGGGTGCGCAAGGTTGCCGCCGTGGCTTGCGCCCATGCAGACTCCGAAGCCTCCAAAGCCTTGACCATGTCAGCCGCACTGCCTTGCGAAAAATAATGGTCAATATCGGGGTTGGGCAGCGCCGTGTCTGCATAACCCGCTATGGAATACGTAGCAACCCACTGCGCCAAGGTGTCAGCACGGTGGTTGGGCAACTCGGCTAAAGCGTCCCAGGCGGCTTGCAGGTGCTCGGCCGCAAAGCAGGTGTCGGCCAAGTTGAGTTGCAGGGCCGTGGCCGGGTTGATCACATCGCCGCTCAAGGCCAGCCACTCGCCAGCAAAACCTGGGCAACGGCTCAAGAAATAACCGCCGCCTACATCGGGGAACAAGCCGATGTTGGTCTCAGGCATGGCCACCTTGGAACGCGGCGTGACAATGCGCAGGCGCGCGCCTTGGCTGATGCCCATGCCCCCGCCCATGACGATGCCGTCCATGAACGCAATGTAGGGCTTGGGAAAGGTGTGGATGGTGTGGTTGAGGCGGTACTCTTCGGTGAAAAAGTCTTCCAGGGCTGCGTCGCCGCGCAGCACCGCTTCATGGAAAAAGCGAATGTCGCCACCGGCACAAAACGCGCCGAAGACACCCGCTTTGTTGCTGCCACGAATGGCCACGGCGTCCACCGCCGGGTCATCGCGCCAGGCCAGCAACGTGGCAGCCAGGGCGCGAATCATGGGCAGGCTCAGCGCGTTGAGCGCTTTGGGGCGGTTCAGGGTGATGTAACCCACCCTGCCCTTCACCTCGGTGATGACCTCGTCACACGCCCACATGCTTAACCCTCGCGGCTGGCGCGCTTGCGCTCGTGTTCTTTGAGGTAGCGCTTGCGCAAACGCACCGACTTCGGTGTGATTTCCACCAGCTCGTCGTCTTCAATGAACTCCACACCGTACTCGAGCGTGAGTTCGATGGGCGGGGTGATTTTGATGGCGTCTTCTTTGCCCGACACGCGGAAGTTGGTGAGCTGCTTGGTGCGCGTGGCATTGACGATCAGGTCGTTGTCACGGCTGTGGATGCCCACAATCATGCCCTCGTACACCGGGTCGTTGGGTTTGACAAACATGCGGCCACGGTCGTCCAATTTACCCAAGGCGTAGGTGAAGATCTCACCATCGTCCATGGAGATCAGCACGCCGTTTTTGCGGCCACCGATGTCGCCTTTGTGCGGCTCGTAGCTGTCAAAAATATTGCTGATCAAACCTGAGCCACGGGTCAGGTTCAAGAACTCGTTGGAGAAGCCAATGAGGCCACGCGCAGGAATGCGGTACTCCAAGCGCACACGGCCACGGCCGTCAGACTCCATGTTCACCAGCTCGCCCTTGCGCTCGCCCAGGGCTTGCATCACGCCGCCTTGGTGGGTTTCTTCGATGTCGGCTGTCACCAACTCGATGGGCTCATGGCGCTCGCCATTGATGTCGCGAAACAGCACGCGCGGTTTGGACACAGCCAGCTCGTAGCCTTCGCGACGCATGTTTTCCAACAAAATCGTCAAGTGCAACTCGCCACGGCCGGCCACTTCAAAAATACCTTCTTCGTCGGTTTCTTTGACGCGCAGGGCCACATTGTGTTGCAGCTCTTTTTGCAGGCGGTCCCAAATTTGACGGCTGGTCACGTACTTGCCCTCACGACCTGCCAAGGGCGAGGTGTTCACGCAGAAGTTCATGGTCAGCGTGGGCTCGTCCACCTTGAGCATGGGCAGCGGTGCGGGGTTGGCCGGGTCGGTCACGGTCACGCCAATGCCAATGTCAGCAATGCCGTTGATCAGCACGATGTCGCCCGGGCCAGCTTCGGTCACCTGCACGCGGTCCAAACCTTGGAAGGTCAGCACCTGGTTGATGCGGCCTTTGATGCTGTTGCCATCCGGGCCTTCCATCACCACCACGTCCATGCCAGGCTTGATGGTGCCTTGGCTGATGCGGCCCACGCCAATGCGGCCCACAAAGGTTGAGAAGTCCAGCGCGGAAATTTGCAACTGCAGGGGCGCTGCGGGGTCGCCTTCGTTGGGCTTGACGTGCTTGAGCACGGTGTTGAACAGGGCCGACATGTCGGGGCCCCACTGCTCGCCAGGCGCACCTTCGGTCAGCGATGTCCAGCCGTTGATGCCTGAGGCATACACCACGGGGAAGTCCAGCTGCTCGTCGTTGGCGCCGAGTTTGTCAAACAGGTCAAAGGCGGCGTTGATGACTTTGTCGGGGTTGGCACCAGGCTTGTCCACCTTGTTGACCACCACGATGGGCTTGAGGCCCAAGGCCAAAGCTTTTTTGGTCACGAAACGCGTTTGGGGCATGGGGCCTTCTTGCGCGTCGATCAACAGCACCACGCCGTCGACCATGGACAAGGCACGCTCCACCTCACCACCGAAGTCCGCGTGGCCGGGGGTGTCGACGATGTTGATGTGGGTACCTTCCCAGCTCACGGCGCAGTTTTTGGCCAAGATGGTAATGCCACGCTCACGCTCGATCGCGTTGTTGTCCATCACGGTGTCCACCACTTTTTCGTGGTCGGCAAAGGTGCCGCTTTGGCGCAGCAGCTGGTCCACCATGGTGGTTTTGCCATGGTCGACGTGCGCGATGATGGCGATGTTACGGATCTGTTTACTCATGGTTCACCTTCTAAATTAAGAGTCACCCTACCGCGGTGCTTGCGGCTTGGGCCAGTGTTTGTTGAATGTCGATCGGGCTCAACAAACGCCCGGGAATCAGTTCGCCAGCCTTCACATGGGCAGTGCCCAGCAACACGGCATGGCCATTTTGGGGAGGGCCCCACACGCTGACCTGCGCGCTGTCGGGCCAAAGGCCACGACGGCGCAGACCGCTTAAAAAGCGCCCTGCATTGTCAGCATCCAGGGTGACAGGCGCATGACCCGCCAGCAGCACATCGGTGCCAAGCAAGGCACGTGCGCGCTCGTGCTCGCCCATGGCCTCCAGCGCTTCTAAGCTCACGCATTGCGCGGCCTCAAACGGGCCCGTGGCCACGCGGCGCAAGGCGCTGAGGTGTCCGCCACAACCCAAGGCTTTGGCAATGTCTTCGCCCAGGGTGCGGATGTAGGTGCCTTTGCTGCAACGCACCCGCAAAGACAGATGGGGCGTGTTGCCCTGCAAATCAAGGTCGAGCAGGTCTAAATCATGGATGGTCACGCGACGTGGTGCGCGCTCCACCGTCTCGCCAGCGCGGGCGTATTCGTACAGCGCTTTGCCGTCTTTTTTCAAGGCACTGTGCATGGGCGGCACTTGTTCAATCTCGCCCATGAAACGGTCCAGCACCTCCACCACCTGCCCCACGCTGCAGCTCACAGGCTGCGTGCTGATGACCTCACCCTCGGCGTCAGCCGTGCTGGTGGTGATGCCCAAACGCACCGTGGTCTCGTAGGTTTTGTCCGCGTCTAAATGCAGTTGGCTGAACTTGGTGGCCGCACCAAAGCACAGGGGCAGCACGCCCGTGGCCAAGGGGTCGAGCGTGCCGGTGTGGCCCGCTTTTTCGGCGCGCAACAACCACTTGGCTTTTTGCAAAGCCTGGTTGCTGGACAGGCCCAGTGGTTTGTCGAGCAAGAGCACGCCATGCACGGGTGCGCGTGTGATGCGAGGCCTTGGCACACGAATATCCCCACGTTCTTGAGCGTGTAAATCCCTGCCCCCCAAGGGGGCCTTCGCTCCTTGGGGCGGCCCGGCGGTGCTCATCACTCTTCGGGGTTCTTGGAACGGGAAGCGACCGCCTGGGCGATCAGGGCGTTCATGTCGGCTGCACGCTCGGTGGTACGGTCAAACACAAAATGCAAGGTGGGCACGGTGTGGATGTGCAAGCGCTTGAAGAGGCCATTGCGCAAGAAGCCCGCGGCTTGGTTCAAGGCGTCTTGGCACTGCTGGGGGTCGCCCACCAGCAGGCTGAAAAACACCTTGGCATGCGCGTAGTCAGGCGTGACCTCCACCGACTGGATGGTCACCATGCCCACGCGCGGGTCTTTCAACTCGCGCGCGATCAGCTCCGTCAGATCACGTTGGATCTGATCGGCCACTTTGAATGAGCGGTTCGGGGCTGATTTTTTAGCAGGCATGGCGCAGTCGCTTTACAAGGTACGGGCGACTTCTTTGACCTCGAAGAACTCCAGCTGATCACCTTCTTTGATGTCGTTGTAGTTCTTGAGTTTGATACCGCACTCGAAGCCTTCTTTGACTTCGCGCACATCGTCCTTCATGCGCTTCAAAGAGTCGAGCTCGCCGGTGTAAATCACCACGTTGTCGCGCAGCAAACGGAAATGCGAGTTGCGAGTGACATGGCCATTGGTGACCATACAGCCCGCGACCGTACCGATCTTGGTGGCCACGAACACCGTGCGAATTTCGGCCATACCAATGACTTCTTCGCGCTTCTCGGGGGCCAACATGCCCGACATGGCGGCCTTGAGCTCGTCAACCGCGTCGTAAATGATGTTGTAGTAGCGAATGTCCACGCCATTGCCTTCGGCCAGCTTGCGCGCACCGGCGTCGGCACGGGTGTTGAAACCGATGATGACGGCCTTGGAGGCAATCGCCAAGTTCACATCCGACTCGCTGATACCGCCCACAGCGGCATACACCAGCTGCACACGCACCTCGGGGGTGGAGAGCTTGAGCAGCGAGGCTGCCAGCGCTTCTTGCGAACCTTGCACATCGGCTTTGACGATGATGGGCAGGGTTTTGACCTCGCCGGCGGTCATGTCGGAGAACATGTTCTCCAACTTGGCGGCTTGCTGCTTGGCCAGCTTGGTGTTGCGGAATTTACCAGCGCGGTAGGTGGCAATTTCACGGGCGCGGCGCTCGTCGGCCATCACCATGAACTCGTCACCGGCTTGCGGCACCTCGGTCAGACCCTGGATTTCCACCGGAATGGAAGGACCCGCGTCTTTGATCGAGCGGCCGTTCTCATCGAGCATGGCGCGCACACGGCCGTAGGTCTGGCCAGCCAGCACCACATCACCGGTTTTGAGCGTGCCCGACTGCACCAAGATGGTGGCCACAGGACCACGACCCTTGTCGAGTTTGGCCTCGATCACCAGGCCCTTGGCCATGGCGTCTACTGGGGCCTTGAGCTCCAGCACCTCGGCTTGCAAGAGCACTTGCTCGAGCAACTCGTCAATGCCCTGGCCGGTTTTGGCCGAGACGCTGACAAACGGCGAATCGCCGCCATATTCTTCAGGCACCACTTGCTCAGAGACCAGCTCTTGCTTGACGCGGTCGGCGTTGGCATCGGGTTTGTCGATCTTATTGACCGCCACCACGATGGGCACACCCGCTGCTTTGGCGTGTTTGATCGCTTCTTTGGTCTGGGGCATCACGCCGTCGTCGGCAGCCACCACCAGAATCACAATGTCGGTGGCCTGTGCACCACGGGCACGCATGGCCGTGAAGGCCTCGTGACCCGGGGTGTCGAGGAAGGACACCATGCCGCGTGGGGTTTCCACGTGGTAAGCACCAATGTGCTGGGTGATGCCACCGGCTTCGCCAGAGGCCACTTTGGCACGGCGGATGTAGTCCAAAAGCGAGGTCTTGCCGTGGTCCACGTGGCCCATGACGGTGACCACAGGCGCACGGGGCAAGGCCTCGGCGGCGTGACCAGCGGCTTCTTCTTCGGTGAAGGCCTCGGGGTCGTCCAGCGCAGCGGTGATGGCTTTGTGGCCCATCTCTTCGACCACGATCATCGCGGTGTCTTGGTCCAGCGGCTGGTTGATGGTGACCATTTGGCCCAGCTTCATCAAATGCTTGATGACCTCGGAGGCCTTGACCGCCATCTTGTGCGCCAGCTCGGCCACCGTGATGGTTTCGGGCACATGCACCTCAATGACGCGGGTTTCCACCGGCGCGGCTTGGGCGTGTTGATCGTCACGGTCGCGCTCGCCACGGCGGCCACGCGGACCTCCGCGCCAGCTGCTGCGGCCCACACCACCGGAGGTATCGCCGCGGGTAGGAATGGCTTTTTTCTTGGCCGGGTCACCCGCCCAGCTGCTCGAGAGCTTGGCAGATTTAACTTCTTTGCCGGCACCAGCGCCCGCACCAGCCGCAGGGGCAGCTGCCGGACCACCAGGCTTGGCGCCAGGCGCACCAGCTGGCTTGTGCAGCGTGCCCTTGAGGGTTTTGGCGTCGGGCTTGGGCTCTTCTTTGGGTGGGACTTTTTTGGCCGGTGCAGCCATCATCGAACGAATGGCGGCGGCTTCGGCCTCGGCCTTGCGACGGCGCTCGTTGAGGTCGGCAGCGCGGCTGGATTCTTCCGCAGCACGGGCCTTGGACACCTCATCAGCTTGCAAGCGAGCGGCTTGCGCCTGCTCAGCCACGCGTTGCTGGGCCTGCTCGGCTTGCTGCACGGCTTGTTCAGCAGCTTGTTGTGCAGCCTCTTGAGCGGCTTGCTGGGCAGCCGTCTGGGCCGATGCCTGAGGGGCAGCGGCTTGTTCTGTCAGCGCCTGGGCCTGCGCTTGGGCACTGGCCACACGAGCTTGGTTGGCTTCTTCCGCTTGCTGACGCTCGCGTTGTTCTTGCTCTTCGCGCTGGCGACGACGCTCGGCCAACTCTTCCTCTTGGCGACGGATCAGCTCGGCCTGACGACGCGCTTCTTCTTCGCGGCGGGCGAGTTCGGCGTGGTCGATCAGGGCCGCAGCGGGGGCCTCGGCCACCACTTCGGGCATCTCCACTGGCGCTTCGACGCCATCGTTCTCGTCACGGCGCACGAAGGTGCGTTTTTTGCGCACTTCCACCTGGATGGTGCGGGCACGCCCGGTGGCGTCAGCCTGTTTGATTTCCGTGGTGGACTTCTTCACCAAGGTGATTTTTTTACGCTCGGCAGAGACGGTGCCGTGGCTGGCTTGCAAATAGCTCAGCAGTTTTTGCTTGTCAGCGTCGGTCAGGGCGTCGGCCGCAGAGGCCTTGGGCACACCTGCCGCTTTGAGCTGATCAAGCAGTGTGTCGGTTGATTTTTTGAGTTCGCTGGCAAACTCGGAGACGGTCGTACTGGACATTTATTTCGTAACCTTTCATGACCGTTACTCTTGAGAAGCGGCATCACTGGTGAACCAGTGTTCGCGCGCCTTCATGATCAGGGCCTTGGCTTCATCCGCTGACTGACCCGTCAACTCGGTAAGCTCATCCACGGCCAAATCGGCCAAATCATCACGGGAATGCACACCACCGTCGGCCAATTTGGCGATCAGGTCAGGGGTGAGGCCCTCGAGGTCGCGCAGGTCTTGCGAGACTTCTTCCACGCTTTCTTCACGGGCAATTTCCATGGTCAGCAAAGCGTCTTTGGCGCGTGCGCGCAGCTCATTGACGGTGTCTTCGTCAAAGCTTTCAATTTCCAGCATCTCTTGCAGCGGCACGTAGGCCACTTCTTCGAGGCTGGTGAAACCTTCGGAGATCAAGATCTCGGCAATTTCTTCGTCCACGTCGAGCTTGGCCATGAAAAGCTTGCGGATCGAGTCACTTTCGTTGGCCTGCTTCTGGGCAGATTCGGCCGCGTCCATGATGTTGATCTTCCAGCCCGTGAGGTCAGAGGCCAAACGCACGTTTTGCCCGCCGCGACCAATCGCGATGGCCAAGTTTTCTTCGTCCACCACCACGTCCATGGCGTGTTTTTCTTCGTCCACCACGATGGACTGCACGTTGGCTGGGGCCAGCGCGCCAATCACAAATTGGGCGGGGTCTTCGCTCCACAGCACAATGTCCACGCGCTCGCCGGCGAGCTCGTTGGTCACGGCGTTCACACGCGTGCCGCGCACACCCACGCAGGTGCCAATGGGGTCCACGCGTTTGTCGTGGCTGAGCACCGCGATCTTGGCGCGCGAGCCTGGGTCACGGGCGCAAGATTTGATCTCGAGGAGGCCCTGCTCAATCTCGGGCACTTCTTGGCGGAAGAGCTCGATCATGAACTCAGGCGCTGAACGCGACAAGATGATGGGCGCCCCACGCAGGGTGAGGTCGACTTCCATGATCATGGCGCGCACGCGGTCGCCGGTGCGCAAGTTTTCCTTGGGGATCATCTCGCCGCGGCGCAAACGCCCTTCCACACGGCCGCTCTCGACAATGATGTCGCCCTTGTCCATGCGCTTGACGGTGCCCACAAAAATCTTCTCGCCACGCGACATGAAGTCGTTGAGCAGCATTTCGCGCTCGGCGTCACGGATTTTTTGCAGAATGACTTGCTTGGCTGCCATCGCGCCGATGCGGCCGATAGGTACCGAAGCCACACCCTCTTCGATGTACTCATCGACTTCGATGTCAGCAATTTGCTCTTTGGCTTCAAACAGCAAAATTTCTTGGTCGGGCAACTGCAAGCCAGCTTCGTCGGGCACCACGTGCCAGCGGCGGAAGGTTTCGTAGTTGCCGCTGTCGCGGTCAATGGCCACGCGGATGTCCACGTCACCTTCGTAAAGCTTTTTGGTGGCTTGCGCCAGGGCGGCCTCAACCGCACCAAACACCACGTCGCGCTCCACGTTTTTCTCGCGCGAAATGGCTTCCACCAACATCAGTAATTCGCGATTCATGACCACCACCTCCAAATCAAAACTGGTTCAGGCCGCACCGCGGCCCTTGAAATTCACAATGGGCGCCAAGCGCGCCTCACGCAACTCATCGAGCGTGAAACCCAAGGCCTGCGTCGGCGCGGCTTCACGCTTTTTACTCACACGCTGACCGGGCTTGAGCTTGGGCTCTTCGCGCCAAACAATTTGCCAATGGCCAGGCTGGGCGTTTTCAGCGCGCTCCAGCGTGCCTCGAAATTTTTTACGGTTGGCATTGACCTGGCCAGAAGCCGCCTCGCCCAAGGGCACCTTGAGGGTCACGTCGATGACCTCGCCAAGGAAACGCTCGAAATCTTGGTCGTGGCGCAAGGGGCGATCAATACCGGGCGAGGACACCTCAAGCCGCTTGTACTCAATGCCCTCCACCTCCAGGGTGAACTGCAGCTGACGGGTGACCTTTTCGCAGTCTTCAACCGTGACAAACTGCTCGGGCACGCTGCTGGCAAGCTCTGAGACCCAGGGCAGGTCGATCGTGATGCGCAAAAGGCCACCGGCGGAGCGTTCAATCTCCACCAGGTCGTAACCGAGTCCGGTCACAATTTGTTCAACGATGTCCTGCAATGCCACGGGTCTTGGGTGTCAGCTTTAAAGTATCAAAAGTGAATCGACCAAAAAAAACGGGCGGTTGGTTTCCGCCCGTTTGGTCGCAAGCTTCGAATTGTACTACAGATATCGCCCAAGTCCGTTGATTTATAACGTTTTTTACGCTGCCGCCAACAAGCGTTGGGTGTAGGGGTGTTGCGGGGCGTCCAAAACCGTGCGCCAGGGGCCGGCCTCCAGCACTTGGCCGTCTTTCATGACGATGACCTCATGCGCCATGGCGCGGATCACGGCCACATCGTGGGTGATGAGCAGGTAACTCAAGCCGTGCTCTTTTTGCAGCCGCTGCAGCAGGCTGAGCACCTGCTTTTGGATGGTGACATCCAATGCACTCGTGGGCTCGTCCAAAACCATCAACTGGGGGCGCACCACCAGGGCGCGTGCAATGGCCAGGCGCTGGCGCTGGCCACCAGAAAACTCATGCGGGTAACGCTGTAACAGCCCCGGAAACTGCACCTCATCCATGCCCACCTCAGCCAGGGTGGCCAGCACACGTGCCTGGCGCTGGGCCGGGCTGAGTTCGCTGTGGTGCACCAGCAGGCCTTCGCCCACAATGGCTTCAACCGTCATGCGCGGCGAGAGCGATGAAAACGGGTCTTGAAACACCACCTGCACCACCTGGCGTAGCGCACGGTCCTGGGCCTTGCCCTGCCCCCAAGCCCGTGGCTGGGAGGTGTGAAAGCTGATGTGGCCGCTGTGGGCCTGCAGACCCAAAGCTGCCAAGGCCAAGGTGGATTTGCCCGAACCCGACTCACCCACCACCCCCAGGGTGCGGCCAAGGGGCAAAGCAAAGTTGGCGCCTTTGACGGCGGCAAACTCCCCCGAGGTGAACCACCCCCGCAAACCAGGCAAGGCCATGGGGTACGTCACGCGCAAGGCCTGTGCTTGCAGCACGGGCGGGGTGGCGTGTTCAGTTTGCCCCGGGTTCTCCACCACATCACGCACAGGCTCGCTGTCGATGAGTTTTTGCGTGTAGGGGTGCTGAGGATGGCGCAAAACCTCCGCCACAGCGCCCTGCTCCACCACGTGGCCTTGCTCCATCACCACCACGCGCTGGGCAAAACGGCGCACCAAGTTGAGGTCGTGGGTGATGATGAGCACGGCCATGCCTAATTTGCGCTGCAGTTCATCCAGCAGCTCAAGAATTTGGGCGCGCAAGCTCACATCCAGCGCGGTGGTGGGCTCGTCGGCCAGCAGCAACTTGGGCTTGCCGGCCAAGGCCATGGCGATCATGGCGCGCTGGCGCTGCCCACCGCTCAATTGGTGGGGGTATGCGCTCATACGCCGCTCGGGCTCAGGAATACCGGTGTCTTTGAGCCACCCAACGGCCTCTTGCCAGGCCTGCGGCTTGGGCACACCCTGGTTGGTGAGCACCTCCACAATCTGGTCGCCGATGGTGAGCACCGGGTTGAGGGCCGTCATGGGCTCCTGGAAGATCATGGCAATGTCACGCCCGCGGATGCCCCGCAAGGTTTGCTCCGAAACTGATAGCAGGTCAACACCATTTGACGCTGCCTGAGCACCAAAAACATCTGAAGCCCCGAAAAACGTGGCCGTCCCCGACAAAGCCGCCCCCGAAAGACGCAAGAGGCTCAGGGCTGTGACGGTTTTGCCCGAGCCCGACTCCCCCACCAGGGCCAGCTTTTCGCCCACTTTGAGCTCGAAATTCACGCCGTGCACCACCTCGCGCCCGCCAAAGGCCACGCGCAAGTCACGTACGTGTAAGAGTTCTGAGGGTGCGGTCATACGTCGGCCTTTCGGGGGTCGAGCGCATCGCGCAGGGCGTCACCCATGAAAGTGAGCAGTAAAAGTGTGACCACCAGCACCGCAAAGGTGCAAAGTGAAATCCACCACGCGTCGATGTTGTTTTTGCCTTGGGCCAGCAACTCGCCCAGCGAAGGCGTGCCCGGTGGCACACCCAGGCCCAAAAAGTCCAGCGAGGTCAGCGCCAAAATCGCTCCGCTCATGCGAAACGGCAGAAACGTCACCACCGGCGTCAAGCTGTTGGGCAGCACATGTCGCCAGATGATGGCTGCATTTGACAGGCCCAGTGCCTTGGCAGCGCGCACGTAGTCGAGCTGGCGGTTACGCAAAAACTCGGCGCGCACATAGTCCGACAAACCCATCCACCCAAAAAGACTCAGCAACACCAGCAGCAGCAGCACGCTGGGGTCAAACATGGCGGCAAAAATGATGAGCAAATACAGCTCGGGCATGGCGCCCCAAATTTCGATGAAACGCTGAAAGAACAAATCGGTCTTGCCGCCGGCAAAGCCTTGAATGGCCCCAGTGACCACGCCCAGCAACACGCCCAGCACCGTCAAAGCCAGCGCAAACAGCACAGAGATGCGAAAACCGTAAAGCAGCCGCGCAAACACATCGCGCCCACGGTCGTCCGTGCCCAGCCAGTTGCCCGCACCGGGGGCGGCCGGGTTGGGTTCTTTGGCAAAGTAGTTGATGGTGCTGTGGTGGTAGCGGTTGATGGGGTACAGCGCCCAGTTGCCTGGCTTGGCAAACTGCGCTTGGATGAAGGGATCGAGATAGTCGGTGGGCGTGGCGAAGTCACCGCCAAACGTGGTCTCGGGCACGTCTTGCAACATGGGCGCGACCCACTGGCCGTTGTAGCGCGCCACGATGGGCTTGTCGTGGCTGATGAGCTCGGCGGCCAGGCTGAGCACAAACAGCGCCACAAACAGCACCAAACTCCAAAAGCCCAGCCGGTTGCGCTTGAAGCGCCGCCAGGCCCTCAATGACGGAGAAGGCGAAGGCGAAGGCGATGGGGACGCCTCATTCATCGTGGACGCCTCATTCATATTTGATTCTTGGGTCGACCAAGATGTAGCAGAGGTCAGAAATCAACTTGGTCACTAAACCAATCAGCGTGAACAAATACAGCGTACCGAGCACCACCGGATAGTCGCGCCGCATGACAGACTCGTAAGACAAAAGCCCCAAGCCATCCAAAGAAAACAGGGTTTCAATCAACAAGGAGCCCGCAAAAAACGCCCCAATGAAAGCCGCCGGAAAACCAGTGACGATGGGAATCAGTGCATTGCGAAACACATGCTTGTAAAGCACCTTGTTTTCGCTCAGGCCTTTGGCGCGGGCGGTGAGCACGTATTGCTTGCGTATCTCTTCCAAAAACGCGTTTTTGGTGAGCATGGTGGTCACCGCGAACGCCCCCAGCACGCTGGCGGTGACGGGCATGGCGATGTGCCACAGGTAGTCGGTAATTTTCGCGCCCCAGCTCAAGGTGTCCCAGTTGCTTGAGGTCAGCCCGCGCAGCGGAAACCACTGCAGCTGCCCGCCAAACACCACCAGTAAAGCCACGCCCAACACAAAACCTGGAATGGCGTAACCCACCAGCACCAAGAGGCTGGTGAGCGTGTCAAACCGGGTGCCGGCGCGCACCGCTTTGGCAATGCCCAGTGGCACGGAAATCAGGTAGCTCAAAAAGAAGGTCCACAGTCCCAAGCTGATGGAAACAGGCAGCTTTTCTTTGACCAGCTGCCACACATCTTTGGGGTAGAAAAAACTCTTGCCCAAGTCAAACCGCGCAAACTGCCCCACCATCTGCACAAAGCGTTCGGTGGCGGGTTTGTCAAAGCCGTACAAAGCTTTGATTTCCTCAATGCGCGCAGCGTCCACACCTTGGCGGCCCCGGTAGCCCGCACCGCTGGCGGCTGCGCCCTCCCCGCCGGTGTCGCGGCCCTGCAGCTGAGACACCATTTGCTCCACCGGCCCACCGGGCACGAACTGAATCACCACAAAGGTGAGCAAAAGCACACCCAGCAAGGTGGGAATCATCAGCAGCAAACGCTTGAGGATGTAGGCCCACATGGTCATTGGTCCTTTTTCGCCCACCAGGTGCTGGTGACCCAGAACTCGGGTTGGTAATAGCGCGGCATGGTGGCGGGTTGTTCAAACTTGCCGTTGCGGTAGGCCACACGGTGGATGCCGCTGTACCAATGCGGCACCGCGAAATGGCCCCAGCGCAACACACGATCTAAAACCCTCAGTCGGGGCATCAGTTCATCACGGGTTTGCGCGGTCACGATCTGGTCTAAGAGCGCATCGACCGCCGGGTTTTTCAGGCCAATCACATTGCCCGAGCCTTCGGTGTCGGCTGCTTTGGAGCCAAAACGCTCAAGCAGCTCGGTGCCGGGCGACTCGCTGCCCACGTTGCGGTTGCTGATGATCTCGAAATCAAACACGTCCATGCGCTTTTGCAGGATGGCAAAGTCAATCACCTTGTAATTCACCTTGAAGCCCAGTTTCTCCAGGTTTTTGGCGTAAGGCGTGACCACCCGGCCCATGGAGCCCGAGCTGTCCAGAAACTCGATGGTGAAAGGCTCGCCACGGTTGTTGCGAAGCGCGCCGTCGGTGTAAGTCCACCCCGCTTGGGCCAGCAGGTCGCGGGCGCGGCGCAGGTTGTCGCGCAGTGTTTTGCCGCTGGCCGGGTCAAGCAGCGTGGCCGGTGGCAAAGGCACGTCTTGCAAGATGTTGGCAGGCACGTGGGTGCCGTATTGCGCCTGCAGGGCTTCGATGATGCGCTGCTCATCGGCGCCCGGTGCGCCTTTGGCCTCAAAGTCGCTGCCCACAAAATACCCGCGCACCCGGGTGTAGGCGTTGTAAAAGAGCTGGCGGTTGAGCCATTCAAAATCCATGGCCAGGGTGATGGCCTCGCGCACCCGCGCATCTTGAAACTTCTGTTTGCGCGTGTTGAACAAAAAGCCCTGGAAGTCACCAGCATTGCCGTGTTGCAGCTCTCTTTTTAGGAGCGTGCCGTTGTCAAACTGTTTGCCGGCATAGGCCCTGGCCCATTCGCGCGCCACAAAGGCTTGGATGTAATCGAACTCCCCCGCTTTGAAGGCCTCGAGCTGAGCCGTGCTGTCTTTGTAGAGCTTGTAGGTGATGCGGTCAAAGTTGAACATGCCGCGGCGCACATTGAGGTTTTGCCCCCAGTAAGACGGGTCGCGCACATAGGTGATGTCTTTGCCAAAGTTCACCGGGCCAATTTTGTAAGGGCCTGAACCTATGGGCGTGTCGGTGATGATTTTATCCAGCGGCTTGGCCTTGCCGCCTTCCACCCCCCACTTTTGGCTGAACACCGGCAGGCTGCCCGCAATCAGCGGCAACTCGGGGTTAACGCGTTTGAAGTCAAAGCGCACCACCCGCTCGGCCACCACCGTGGCTGCAGCGATGTCACCAAAAATTGTGCGGTACTGCGGCGCGGCTTCTTTGCTGGTGAGGCGGTCAAACGAGTGCTTCACATCAGCGGCCAGCACCGGCTCGCCATTGTGAAACTTGGCCAGGGGGTTGAGGGTGAAGGTGACTGATTTTTTGTCTGAAGCCACCGCCACGTCGTTGGCCAGCAGCCCGTAAGCCGTGGTGGGCTCGTCCAGGGTGCCAGTGAGCAGCGTCTCAAACACCAAGCTGCCCAAGGCTGGCGGGGCGCTGCCTTTGAGGGTGAAGGGGTTGTATTTGTCAAAACTCGTCAAGCGGGTGGGCGGCACCAGGGTGATGTCACCGCCCTTGGGGGCTTGCGGGTTCACGTAATCGAGGTGGGCAAAGCCGGCTGGGTATTTGATGTCGCCAAACTGCGCGTAGGCATGGCTGGCCCAGGCCAGAGGACCACAACAGAGCCAGAGACAGCCCGCCAGGATGTGAACAAACAAACGCATGCGACAATTCTGCCCAACTTTGATCACCCGAGAACAACATGGGCTTCCTCACAGGTAAAAAACTTCTGATCACCGGCGTCTTGAGCAACCGCTCGATCGCCTACGGCATCGCCAAAGCCTGCCATGAGCAAGGCGCTGAACTCGCTTTCAGCTATGTTGGCGATCGTTTCAAAGACCGCATCACCGAATTTGCGGCCGACTTTGGCTCCAAGCTGATTTTTGATTGCGATGTTGGCGACGACGCCCAGATCGACAAGCTTTTCAAAGACCTCAGCGCCCCTTGGCCCACCTTTGACGGCTTTGTGCACAGCATCGGCTACGCCCCGCGCGAGGCGATTGCTGGCGACTTTTTGGATGGCCTGAGCCGCGAGGGCTTCAAAATTGCGCACGACATCAGCGCTTACAGCTTTCCGGCCATGGCCAAAGCAGCCCTGCCCTACCTCAACCCCAAGTCGGCGCTGTTGACCCTCACTTATTTGGGTGCCATTCGCACCGTGCCCAACTACAACACCATGGGTTTGGCCAAGGCCAGCTTGGAAGCGTCGGTGCGCTACCTGGCTGAGTCGCTCGGCCCCAAGGGCATGCGCGTCAACGGCATCAGCGCGGGCCCCATCAAAACCTTGGCCGCCAGCGGGATCAAGGGCTTCGGCAAAATTTTGAACGTGGTGGCCGAGGCCTCCCCGATTCGCCGCAACGTCACCATTGAAGACGTGGGCAACGTAGCGGCCTTTTTGCTCAGCGACCTGGCAGGCGGCGTGAGCGCCGAAATCACCTATGTGGATGGCGGATTCAGCCAAGTGGTGGGCGGTATTGCCGAACCCGATGTAACTTCAGCCACGTAAGTTACCTAATTTAATTACCATCCCCTCCCAGCCCGCAGATGACCTCTGCGGGCTTTTTTGTGTCTTTCTGGCGAAATTTAGGGTTATTTTTTTGATTGACACCTTGAAACGTCATCTTTAATTGACATTAATGGTAGTAAGGTCTAGATTACATTGAAGTTGGGTTTATCCCGGCTTACTTTGTGGCCATGGGGGTCATGAAGTGCCCTCGTGCGGGATTAAGCACGTTTGTGAACTTCAATGAAGGAGCAAACTATGTCTGATAAAGACAAAGTCTGGCCGACGGGATTGACCGAGGCTGAATCGGAAGAGGTGCATCGCAACCTCATCCAGGGCACGCAAATTTTCGGAATGATTGCCGCATTTGCGCATTTGCTGGCCTATATCTACTCACCCTGGCTTAAGTAAGGGAGCACCACATGATTTACTCCAAACTTTGGTGCGTCGTGAAGCCCTCCGTGGGCATCCCGATCTTTTTGGGCGCTGTGGCTGTAGGCTCATTCAGCGTACACCTGGCCCTGGTGTCCAACACAACGTGGATCAAAGGTTTCCTGAGTGGTGGTGCAAAACCCGCCATTTCGGCCCCTGCGGACACGCCGGCGCGGAAATAAACCTCCACAGCCATCCGGGTCGGGGCCAGTCCCCGGCCCTTTTCTCATGACCACAGACAAACGCAAGCTCGCCCACACCTGGATCAGCCTGGGTACGCGTTTTTTACCCTTTGCCGATGCGGCCTCCGACACCCTGCCCCTGGGTCGTTTGCTTCGCCTGTCGCTGTTTCAAGTTTCGGTTGGCCTGGCCATGGTCATGCTGGTGGGCACGCTCAACCGCGTGATGATTGTTGAGCTCAAGGTGCCTGCCGCGTTGGTGGCCATCATGGTGGCCTTGCCCCTCTTATTTGCGCCGCTGCGCGCCCTGATTGGTTTTAAATCCGACAACCACCGCTCCGAGCTGGGTTGGCGGCGCGTGCCCTACATTTGGATGGGCACCCTCATGCAGTTTGGCGGTTTTGCCATCATGCCTTTTGCCTTGTTGGTGCTTGCAGGCGCAGGCCAGGCCGACAAAGCCCCGGCCTGGGTCGGACACATGGGCGCTGCCGTGGCTTTTTTGCTGGTGGGTGCCGGTGTGCACACCACCCAAACCGTGGGTCTGGCTCTGGCCACCGACCTGGCCCCTGAACCAGACCGCCCCAAAGTGGTGGGACTCATGTACGTGATGCTGTTGGTGGGCATGATCGCCAGCGCTTTGGTCATGGGCGAGCTGCTGGCCGACTACAGCCCCGGTCAGCTCATCCAAGTGGTGCAAGGCACAGCCTTGCTGACCATGGTTCTCAATGTGGTGGCGGTCTGGAAGCAAGAGCCCCGCAGCCGGCTGCGTAAACCCGGCACCCCCACTGAGGGCAGCTTTTCGCAAGCCTGGCACAAACTCAAACAAGGCCCCCACGCTCTGCGACGCCTCTACATTGCAGGCCTGGGCACCATGGCCTTCACCATGGAAGACGTCTTGCTCGAGCCTTATGGTGGCGAGGTGTTGGGCATGAGTGTCTCGTCCACCACCTTGCTCACCGCCACACTGGCAGCTGGCGGGCTGATGGGGTTTGCCTGGGCATCCCAAGTTTTGGCGCGTGGCGCAGACCCCATGCGCATGGCGCGTTTAGGCGCTTGGCTGGGGGTGCCAGCGTTTGCCGCCGTGATTTTGTCGGCACCTCTGGGCTCGGTGTGGGTCTTTGGCAGCGGCGTGTTTCTCATAGGCGTGGGCGGCGGGCTGTTTGCCCACGGCACCCTGACCAACACCATGCAAATGGCTCCCAAAGAGCAGGTGGGCTTGGCCCTAGGCGCTTGGGGAGCCGTGCAAGCCACAGGTGGGGGCTTGGGCATGGCTTTAGGCGGTGTGCTGCGCGACATCATGACCCTGGCTGCCGGCACCGCATCAGGTTACAGCGTGGTGTATGCCCTGGAAATTGTGTTGCTCATGGTCACACTGTTGCTGATACAACCCTTGCTGGGTTCGCGCACCGCGCCCAACTAAGCTGCAGGGGTATCGCACGCAACACCCGCTGGCTTGGTCATAATCACCTTTTCATTTCAACTGCTGACAAGGAGCCCCCCATGAACGTTCAAAATGCCGTTTTTCTGATGCTTGGTGTTTTCTGCGTGTTTATTCTGGCCAATTGGCTCAACCGCCCCAAGAACAAAAAATAAACTCAACGCTGCCAGCTCAATGACTCGGCAGATTTGGTCTGTCTTGGCCTCACAAGACAGACCTAGGTTGACTTGAGAACAGAGGGCAGCCCCGCGCGGTCGTCAACAAAAAAGGCAGCCTCACAGGCTGCCCTTCATGAAACCCCACTTTGCTGGGGTTTTATTGTTTCACGCAGTCGGCGAAATAGCTGCGCTTGCCGTCGTCGTCTTCCACCTCCACCAGGCCGTGGATGTCGGTCTCAAAGCCCGGGCACTGCTGGTTGAACTCGCGTGAGAACTTGAGGTAGTCCACAATTTTGCGGTTGAACACTTCGCCGGGCACCAGCAAAGGAATGCCGGGTGGGTAAGGTGTGACCAAGCCCACGGTGATGCGGCCTTCCAGGTCGTCAATAGGCACACGCTCGGTGTTGCGCTGCGCAATGTGGGCGTAGGCGTCGCTGGGCTTCATGGCTGGCGTCAAGTCGCTCAGGTACATCTCGGTCGTCAGGCGCGCGATGTCGTACTTGGCGTACATGGCGTGGATGTGCTGGCACAAATCACGCAGGCCCATGCGCTCGTAGCGGCGGTGCTTCTGGCAGAACTCCGGCAAGATGCGCCACATCGGCTGGTTCTTGTCGTAGTCGTCTTTGAACTGCTGCAGCGCGGTCAAGAGCGAGTTCCAGCGGCCCTTGGTGATGCCGATGGTGAACATCACGAAGAAGCTGTAGAGGCCCGTCTTTTCCACAATCACGCCGTGCTCGGCCAAAAACTTAGTGACGATGCTCGCGGGAATACCGGTTTTGTCGAACTTGCCGTTGAGGTCCATGCCCGGGGTGACGATGGTGGCCTTGATCGGGTCGAGCATGTTGAAGCCGTCGGCCAACTTGCCAAAGCCGTGCCATTTGCTCGACTTGGTGTCGGCCTTGATGACCCAGTCTTCCGCGCGGCCAATGCCGTCTTCGGTCATCTTCTCGGGCCCCCACACCTTGAACCACCAGTCTTTGCCGTATTCCTCGTCCACCTTGCGCATGGCGCGGCGGAAATCGATGGCCTCGGCAATGCTTTCCTCCACCAGCGCGGTGCCGCCGGGCGGCTCCATCATGGCCGCGGCCACGTCGCAGCTGGCAATGATGCTGTACTGCGGGCTGGTGCTGGTGTGCATCAGGTAGGCCTCGTTGAAGAGGTGGCGGTCCAGCTTGGTGTTCTGCGAGTCTTGCACCAGCACGTGGCTGGCCTGGCTGATGCCCGCAAGCAACTTGTGGATGGACTGCGTGGCGTACACCACCGAGTTTTTTGGCCGTGGGCGCTTTTTGCCCATGGCGTGGAACGTGCCATAGAACGGGTGGAAGGCCGCGTGCGGCAACCAAGCCTCGTCAAAGTGCAGGTTGTCCACATAGCCGTCGAGCTGGTGCTTGATGGTCTCGGTGTTGTAGAGCACGCCGTCGTAGGTGCTTTGCGTGAGCGTGAGCATGCGCGGCTTGACCTTCTTCGCATCCACACCTTTGAGCAAAGGGTTAGCCTTGATCTTGGCCTGAATGGCCGCGGGCTCAAACTCGCTTTTGGGGATCGGACCAATGATGCCAAAGTGGTTGCGCGTGGGCTTCAAAAACACCGGCACCGCGCCGGTCATGATGATGGCGTGCAGCACCGACTTGTGGCAGTTACGGTCTACCACCACCACGTCACCTGGGGCCACCGCGTGGTGCCACACCATCTTGTTGGAGGTGCTGGTGCCGTTGGTCACAAAAAAGCAGTGGTCGGCATTGAAGATACGCGCGGCGTTGCGCTCGGACTCACCAATCGCGCCGTCGTGGTCCAGCAGCTGGCCAAGTTCTTCGACTGCGTTGCAAACGTCGGCGCGCAGCATGTTCTCGCCGAAAAACTGGTGGAACATTTGGCCCACCGGACTCTTCAAAAATGCCACGCCACCCGAGTGACCCGGGCAATGCCAAGAGTACGAGCCGTCTTCGGCGTAGTCCAACAGCGCCTTGAAAAACGGGGGCTGCAAGCCTTCTAGGTAAGACTTGGCTTCGCGAATGATGTGACGCGCCACAAACTCGGGCGTGTCCTCAAACATGTGAATGAAGCCATGCAACTCGCGCAAGATGTCGTTGGGCAAATGGCGCGAGGTTTTGGTCTCACCATAAATGTAGATCGGCACATCGGCATTTTTGAAGCGCACCTCTTCAATGAAGTGGCGCAAATTCAAAACCGCGGGGTCCAGGTCGGGGCCGGGGGTGAACTCCTCGTCGTCGATCGACAAAATGAAGGCGCTGGCCCGGCTTTGCTGCTGCGCGAACTGGCTCAAGTCGCCGTAGCTGGTGGCCCCCATGACCTCGTAGCCCTCAGACTCGATGGCCTGCGCCAGCGCACGGATGCCCAAACCGGAGGTGTTTTCCGAGCGGAAGTCTTCGTCAATGATGACAATGGGAAAGCGAAATTTCATGCAAACTCCAGCCGGACATGCGAAAAAAGTTGAAGGCCGAAGTGTACGGACTTATTGCGCCCCACTGTGACTGGCGCCCAGATTTCCGCGAATTTCGCATGAATTGGCCTGATTAATTGGGGTCAGACCCCCATTAATTGCCCAATATCGCCCCCCAGAAACAATTGGGGTCTGACCCCAATTAAATCAGTCGGTGTCGCAATGCATGACGCCTGGGCCACGGCGGGTTTGCGCGTCAAACATCTTTTGTTGCTCGGGGGTGAGCACGCCGTAAAAGGTTTTGGTGGCGCTGGCGTGTTGCGCATGGAGCTTTTGCATGCTTTCCATGTGCTGGGTCATGGTGTCCATGCGTTGTGGTGAGGTGAGCTTGGCGTAGTTTTTCTTGCTGGGTGCGCCTGCGCCCTCCAAGGGCAGGTTCATGGTTTTCTCATAGGTGTCCCACGCTGCCATCTGGTCAGGCTTGAGCTTGAGGTCTTTCTTCAAAATCTCCAGGTCACGCTTGTGCGCACGAGCCATGCGCTCACCCATCCACGCGCGGCTCCCTTCCATCATGCCGCGCGCTGGTGGCTGTGACGCGGCTGGCGCAGTCACGGCATCGCCGCCAGCAGCTGGCTTGTCTTGCGCCCAACTCAAACTGGCGCACAGCAACAAAGGCACGAGTGAAACAAAACGCAGGCGAGTGATGGACATGGCAGACCTTTCTAAAAAGTGAGGTTGCCACCACAAGTGGTCGGCGCGGGGAACATCTACGTGAACGTTGATGAGACGCCCCTTCATGTCCGTGCGTTTCATCCCTTGGCGTTCGCGTCCGTGACGGATCACGTCACAGCCTGTGGAGGTGTTGGCGACCTCGACGCTAGGCCCTGCGGGGTGCTCGACGCAACTTGCGGTGGCGTTTGGACTGTAGGTCTGCCCACCCTGGGTGTCTCTGACGCACATCAAGGTCTGGGCACTCACACCCAAGCGCACAGCCCGCGCAGCAAAGCTTGATCGCCATCAAGCACGCACGCGCCATGGATTTCTAGACTCAATGTGCACCTTGGAGACAAGACATGAACCACATGGCCACGCCAGAACTGCTGCTTGAGCAACCCGCGCTGCGCATTGTCGAGCGCCTCATGCAGGGCTACCCGGGTGGCGCCGCGCTGCGCTTGTGGGACAACACCCGCCACACCTTGGGCAACAAATTCCGGCATACGATGGCCCAGCCCACGCCCGACTTCACCTTGGTGCTGCGAGACCCGGGCGTGCTGCGCAAACTCGTGCTCACGCCCGACCCCATGCTGCTGGCCGAGGCTTACTTTGACGACCTGCTTGACGTCGAAGGCGACATCTACAACGTTCTCTCACTCAAAGACCATTTTGCGCAACTCGACTTGGGCTGGCGCGACCGCCTGGGCCTGTGGCTTGACGCCTTGGAGCTGCCCAAAACCAGCAGCCCAGGCAACCACCCAAGCGCTTTGGACAAGGGCAAAACCGACTTTGAGCACCGCCACACCCGACAAACCGATGCCCAGGCCATCGCGTTTCATTACGACGTGTCCAATGAGTTTTACGGTCTGTGGTTGGATGAATCCCGGGTGTACTCGTGCGCTTATTTTCAAGACCCCAGCAACAGCCTGGAGCAAGCACAACGCGATAAGCTCGAACTCATCTGCCGAAAACTGCGCCTAGAAGCTGGTCAGACCCTGCTCGACATTGGCTGCGGCTGGGGGGCCTTGGTGTGCTGGGCCGCGCGGCACCACGGGGTGCGCGCACACGGCATCACCCTGAGCCAAGAGCAATTCAACTACGCCCAAGCGCGCATTGCACAAGAGGGTTTGCAAGACCGTGTGACGGTGGCCCTGTGCGACTACCGCGACTTGCCTGGCCAAGCCATGTTTGACAAAGTCAGCAGCGTGGGCATGTTCGAGCATGTGGGCCTGGCCAACTTGCCGAACTACAACGAAGCCGTCATCAGCCTGCTCAAACCGGGTGGCTTGTTTTTAAACCACGGCATCACCCACGACGAGGAAGGCTGGAACAACACCCTGGCCACCCGTTTCATCAACCGCCATGTCTTCCCCGACGGGGAGCTCGACTGTGTGAGCAACATTTCCCTCGGCATGGAGCGCGCAGGCTTTGAGATTCTCGACATCGAAGGCCTGCGCCCCCATTACGCGCTGACCCTGCGCCATTGGGTGCAGCGGCTTGAAGCGCACAAAGACCAAGCCGTGGCCCTGGTGGGCGAGCGCACTTACCGCGTTTGGCGTCTGTACATGGCGGCATGCGCCTTGGAGTTTGAGGCCGGCGGCACCGGTTTGCACCAAATTTTGGCGGGCAAACCCGATGGCGGTCACTGGCCGGTTCCACTGACCCGGCACGCCCTATACGGCGCGGGCGCGGGCATGTAAAACTCGATAAATTTGATAAAACATGATAAAAACCCGTTAACTCCACTCACGGGCTGGGCAGGCGTTTTGCCTGCAACAGGACATTCACGTTTTGCCAAGCAAACTGGGCGCCGCTTACCCCAACAATGCCACCCTGAATCAGCGCCTGTGGCGCCAACTGGGGCTGGTCTCTTTGGCGCTGGTACTGATCACCGTGGGTTCAGCCACTTTGGTGGTGCGCCAGCTCAATGCCCGCGACCTAGCCCGCATACACGACGACGGTGATGTCCAGCTTGGGCAAATTGCCCGGCACCTGGAGACCTTTCAAGCCCGCTACCTCGGGCTGATGCAGGGTCTGCAACAAGACACTGCCATGCAAGCTGCGGTGCAGGCCCCCACACCGCAGGGCATCAGCCAACTGCTCTCAGACCTCATGCACCGCAACCCCTTGGTACACGAAGCCACCTGGACCTCACCCCAAGGCCAGGTGCTGGTGCACATTGGGCGCACACAAACGCAGCCTTCAGCCAGTGCAACCCAAGCACTGCCCCACTTGGGGCAAGCAGCGTGGCTCAAAGCCGCGCAACATGAGGGCGGCCACGTGTGGGTCGGGGCATGGGAACCCAAGCCTACAGACCGGGCAGCAGCGCGCCCTCTTTTCAACCTGGCGCAGCCCTGGCGAGATGCATCGGGGCAAAGCAGGGGTGTGCTCATGCTGGGGGTCGACCTGCTGGCCTTCATCCGGGCTTTTCAGGCAGAGCCTGATCAAACCCGCGTGCCAGTTTTGCAGCTCCTCAATGCCCAAGGGCAAGACCTGCTGCAACTCGCCAAGCAAGTCAACACACCGGCGCTGAGCGACGCGCTCTTGGTCGAGTTGACAGCCAAGCCGCAAGGACACACAGACCAAGGCCAGATGTGGCGGCGCATGGCGCCTGTGCCTTCCAAGGCGCCTGCCCTTGTGTCAGCAGCAGACTCACCCGCCCTCACGCTATTGCTGACCACGCCTGCCAGCACATTGGCGAGTTTGCGCCAGCACAACCTGCAGCTCGTTACGGCCATCTGGGGCAGTGGCTTGGCCTGTTTGGGTGTGGCCATGGCCTTGATGTACCGACGCACCCGCCAACTCAACGAGGGCAGTGCGCGAGAAACCAGGCTGCGTCGGGTGGCCCGCATCGGCTACTGGCGCTACGAGTTCAAAAACAAAACCTTTGAGGCCTCACCCGATGTGTGGCGCTTGCTTGCCATCGACAAGCCCCAAGAGCACAACCTGAGCGGCTTTCTAAGTACCATCGAGAACCCCAGCCAACGCCAACGCTTCACCGAGGGTCTGTACCTCGGTAGCCAGGGCCACCGCATCGAACTCGAAGTCCCCTGCATGAGCCGCAGTGGCGCCTTGGTCTGGAGCGCCATCTTTGGCACCCCCTACCCCCAGGAGGGACAAGCGCAGTGGTTGGATGGCATGGTGCAAGACGTCACCGCTCGCAAAGAAGCCGAAATGGCAGCCACGGCGTTTCGCGAGTACGTGCGCAACATCGTCGACTGGGCGCGCTTGGGCGTGTGGGAGTATGACCTCGTCAACAACCAGCGGCGCATCAACACTTATTTGCGCGACATGCTGGGCCGTACCTTCCACATGACGCAAGAGTACGAGCTCTACAACTGGGCCCCAGACGCCCACCCCGATGACATCCCCGCTGCCACCCAAGCGCAGCTGGATTACCTGGCCGGCAAAACCCCCTACTTCAGCGCCAAGCTGCGCATCAAACACGCCGATGGGCATTGGGTGTGGTTGGCCCTGGAGGGGCAAAACGTGGCGTTTGACGATCTGGGCAAACCGCTGATCATGCGTGGCACGGCCGTGGATGTGAGCGAGCTGCAAGAGGCCCGACAAACCGCAGAACTGGCCAACCGCGCAAAAAACAAGTTCTTGTCCAGCATGAGCCACGAGTTGCGCACCCCGCTCAACTCTATTTTGGGCTATGGACAACTGATCCAAATGGGCAACAAGCTCGATGTGCACGACCAAGAGCACCTCAACGCCATCCTCTCAGGCGGACGGCATTTGCTCAACCTGGTCAACGACCTGTTGCAAATCACCCGCGACGAGGCGGCTCGCGTGGCTGTGGACATCACGACTGTGAATTTGAGTGATGTGTGCTACCGCACCTGCATCATGCTCAGCCCCCTGGCCAATGAGCGGGGCATCAGCATCAAAAGTCAAATTTTCGGGGTTCATGAGGTGCTGGCAGATGCCCTGCGCCTGCAACAGGTGGTCATCAACGTGATGGCCAACGCCATCAAATACAGCGCTGAGAAATCCACCGTCAAACTCATGGTGGCCAAGCTTAACGGGGGGATGCTGCGCCTGACCATTGAGGACCAAGGGCCGGGCATTGCGCCGCAAGTGGGGCAGCAGGTGTTTGAGGCGTTTTACCGGGGCCACACCCCAGGGCAAAGCCATGAGGGCGCTGGCATAGGCTTGACCGTGAGTTTGCGCTTGATGGAGCAGATGAACGGGCGCTTGAGCTACGACAGCACCGAAGGCGTGGGCAGTGCGTTTCACATCGACCTGCCCACACCCGATACCGCTGAATTCGTCCCTGAATCTGCCGCAGGGCCTGGCGTTATGCCTGCCGATGCGCCAACTGCGCCGCAGGCCATGGGCGCTGCTTAAGCGCTTTTTTGCTGCTTGGCCAAGCCAGCGGCAATGTCCATGGCTTGCAGGGGGTCGGTGCACACCGAATCGCAGCCGTAATCTGGCGCCGTGGTGCCTGGCGTGGTGAAGGCCGCGCCCCCAGCCATGATCGCCAAATGCGGGTTGACCGAGGCCTGGCGCAACTGCGACACGAGCTGGGGCAAGCCCTCGAGCTGCTCCACCAACCCCACCGAGAGGCCCACCAACTCAAACCAGTCTTTGTGCACCGCGCTCATGAGCTCTTGCGCGGTGGTGGCCACCTCCACCGTCACGTCCCAGCCGGCCTGCACAAAAAATTCAGACACCATGGCCAAGCCCAGCAAATGCTGAGAGCCTGGTGCTGCGGCCACCAAGACACGCCGCTTGTCGCCGGCTGCCATTGACAAACGGCGGTTCAAAAAACCGTAGTGGTGCGTCATGTTTTGCATGCGAATCAGACCGATGGTCACATGCGAAAAATCCAGCCGGTCTTGTGTCCACAACTCACCCAGGTAGCGCGCAGCCGGTGTGATGAGGTTGAGCAGCAAACTCGGCGTGCTGTTGTGGCGGGCAATCAAGCGGTCCACATAGTCTTGGCAAGGTTGCTCGTCTTCTAAGCAACACAGGTGTGCAAACTCCACCGTGGCAGCCTCAGACGGGGAAAACGCCACCTCGGCCTGGTCAAGCTGGTTGTTGCCCCCAAGGCACGGTCTTTGAGGCCGTAAGAGGCTTGGTTTCTATGGTGCTCGCTGCGATCGGCGTGGGCCAACACAAGCTGCGGCAGGATTTGCGACTCAATGACCGAGAGCAAAGATTGCTTACAGGCATCAAAGCCCGTCAGCTCGGCGTGCCTCTGAGGTGCTTTCAACTGACGGCTACTTGACATAGGACTCCCGGAATCGCACGCAGGATGGGACAAGGATGTGCCCGACTCCATGGCGGCTAAGCGCAGACGATGCTGCACCGAGTTCGCGGTACTAGCCAGATCTTACAAGTGAACGCAAGCCCTGCATACCCCACCGAAACCCTAGGAAGGGTTCGATGAACCGGGCGATGCGGCTGCAAAGATCGGGCGCACAAAGCAAAAACGCGCCCGAAGACGCGTTGTTGCTTTTTCTGGCGGAGAGGGCGGGATTCGAACCCGCGGTGGGTTTTACCCCACGCACGCTTTCCAGGCGTGTGACTTAAACCGCTCATCCACCTCTCCAGAGCCATCTATTCTAGCCGAGGATCGCAGCACCATGAGGTCCTGGCGTAAAAAAGCTTCGCCCACCTACGCTTAGCCACGCTTAGCCACGCTTAGCCACGCTTAGCCACGCTCAGTCACGCTTAGCACCGTTGAGCACCACTCACTGCAGGCTGGCGCCGAGATGACGGTTAAAACAGGCGCCCCACATTGAGCAATGTGAGCAGGCCCAGCACAGCAAAAATCATGGCTGAGGCCGCATGCACCAGGCGCATCGACACCCAAGAAGAAATTTTTTCGCCCAACACAACGGCAGGCACATTGGCCAACATCATGCCCAAGGTGGTACCCAGCACCACGGGCACAAAGTCGTTGTAACGCGCGGCCAGAGCCACCGTGGCAACCTGGGTTTTGTCGCCCATTTCGGCCAAGAAAAACGCCAGCACGGTGGTGGCAAACACCCCCAGGCGCGGCGGCGTGGCAGTGTCATCGTCGTCGACCTTGTCGGGCACCAGCATCCAGCCAGCCATGGCCAAAAAAGACAAGCCAATCACCCAACGCAACACATCTGGCCCCATCAGGTCAGCCACCCCATCGCCCAAAGCACCCGCCAAGGCATGGTTGGCCAGCGTGGCCACCAAAATGCCCGCAATGATGGGCACAGGCCGGCGAAACTTCACCGCAAGCAACATGGCCAGCAGCTGGGTTTTGTCACCCATTTCACCCAAAGCCACCACGCCGGTGGAGATCAAAAAAGCTTCCATGTGTGTTGCAAGCCTGTTGATGAAAAAAAGGGGCTGCACGCAGCAGACCCTTTGTCATGTGGCCCGCGGGTTTGTCAGCGAATCACCGCAATCTGCGTGCGCTGGCCGCCTTTGTAGGTCAACAGGGTGAGCGCACCGTTTTTGATGTCGCCCTTCTCGTCAAAGGTGATGGGGCCGGTCACGCCTTTGAAGTCAGCCGTGGCGGCCAGCTCGGGCAAGTACTTGGCAGGGTCCGACGAATTGGCTTTGACCATGGCTGCCACCATGACCTTGACCGCGTCGTACACATAGGGCGAGTACAGCTGCACATCGGCGTTGAACTTGGTTTTGAACTTGGCGCGGAAGTCGTCCATGCCCGCCTTGCCCTCGCCTTCCACACCACCGGCTTCGGCGCAGTACACCTGCTCTTCACCGATGGCGTCGCCCGCGAACTTGATCAGGTCGGTGGTGCAAATGCCGTCACCGCCCATGAACTTGGCCTTGATGCCCAGCGATTTCATTTGCTTGAGCATGGGGCCGCCCACCGCGTCCATGCCACCGAAGAAGATCACATCAGGCTTTTTGGCCTTGATGGCGGTCAAGATGGCGTTGAAGTCGGTGGCTTTGTCGTTGGTGAACTGCTTGTCCACAATCTTGGCGCCAGCGGCTTCGGCGGCTTTGGTGAACTCTTCAGCCACGCCTTGGCCGTAAGCCGTGCGGTCGTCAATGACAGCGATGGTTTTCGCACTCAGCGTTTTCACCGCGTACTGGCCCAGGGTGGAGCCTAGGTGCACATCGTCAGCCACCACGCGGAAAGTGGTTTTGAAGCCCTGGCGGGTGTACTTGGGGTTGGTGGCCGAGGGCGAAATTTGCGGGATGCCTGCGTCACTGTAAATTTTGGAAGCCGGGATCGTGGTGCCCGAGTTGAGGTGGCCCACCACACCGGCCACTTTGGCGTCCACCAGCTTTTGCGCCACGGCCGTGCCTTGTTTGGGGTCGGCGGCGTCGTCTTCAGCCACCAGCTCCAGGGTCACTTTTTGACCGTTGATGGTCACGCCTGCGGCGTTGAGTTCTTCAACCGCCAGGCGCGCGCCGTTCTCGTTGTCTTTGCCCAAGTGGGCAATGGCGCCGCTGATGGGGCCCACGTGGCCGATTTTCACCACCACAGCAGCAGGCGCTGGGGCAGCTTTGGGTGCTTCTTCTTTTTTGCCACACGCCACCAGGAGCGTGGCAGCAGCAATCAGGGTCAAAGGGGTTTTGAAAGTCATGTTCATCTCCTTGTTGGCTAAAAAATTACCCTTGCACGGCAACATCATGCCGCAGCAAGTTCAAACCCTGTTCGGTGTAATGCTTCCAGCGCACGCGCGCCGACTGACGCTCAGCGTCGTCCACCGTCACCACCTCAATGAGGCGGGCAAACTCACCATAGCCCTCAGGCACGCTGTGGCCCAAATTGAGCAAGACCTCGCGGTGGTGGCTTTGCGCAGGCGTCTCGCACAGCAGCACGGGCGAGGCCTGCCACACCTGCGGCTGGGCTGGCCAAGCCGCATGGGCGATGAAATCTTGGGGCGAGAGTGTCCACAACTGAGTGTCCAGCGCCTGCAATTCTTCCGGTAGCCCCACCACCGCCACCTTGGCGCCCTGCGCGCTGGCTTTGCGCAGCAAACGCGCGGCGTAGTGCAGCTTGTCGGGCGCGTTGAAATGAAAAGCGACCTGGGTCATGCGGTTTCAAAAGCAAAAACAAAAGCAAAAAACGCAGTCAAGGGCAATCTCAAGCCTTGTCACCCATCAGATAGCTCAGCAACAGGCCCACTGGGCGGCCCGTGGCGCCTTTGGCTGCGCCACTTTTCCAAGCGGTGCCAGCAATGTCAAGGTGCGCCCAGTCAAATTTGCCGGCAAAGCGCTGCAAAAACTTGGCCGCCGTGATGGCCCCGCCTGCACGTCCGCCCACGTTGGCCACATCGGCAAAATTCGATTTGAGGCCTTCGGCGTACTCATCGTCGAGCGGCAGGCGCCAGCACAGGTCTTGCGCGGCCGCGCCAGCTTGCATCAAGGCCTCGGCCAGGTGGTCTTGCGTGGCAAACATGCCGCTGCGCACCGCGCCCAGCGAAATCACACACGCCCCCGTCAAGGTGGCGATGTCGATCACCGCTTTAGGCTTGAAACGCTCGGCATAGGTGAGTGCATCGCACAAAACCAAGCGGCCTTCGGCATCGGTGTTCAAAATCTCAATGGTCTGGCCGCTCATGCTGGTGACCACGTCGCCAGGCTTGATGGCCGTGCCACTGGGCATGTTTTCTGCCGCAGGGATCAAGCCCACCACATTGATTTTTGGCTGCAACTCGCCCAAGGCTTTGAACACCCCCAACACACTGGCAGCACCCGACATGTCGAACTTCATCTCGTCCATTTCGCCAGCAGGCTTGATGGAAATGCCGCCTGTGTCAAAGGTGATGCCCTTGCCCACCAGTACCGTGGGCGCCACGGTTTTGGCCGCACCTTGGTAATTCAAGACCACAAAGCGCAGGGGCTCGTGCGAGCCTTGGGCCACCGACATGAAAGAACCCATGCCCAACTTGGCCACTTCTTTGGGGCCTAGGACCTGGCAGCTGATTTTTGTGGCGGCTGAGGCCAGCCCTTTGGCGGCATTGGCCAACAGTGTTGGCGTCGCGTGGTTGGCGGGGCGGTTGGCCCACTCTTTGGCCATCTCAACGCCCAGCACGGTGGCCGTGGCAAGCTTGAAGGCGCTTTGCAGCGGCTTGGCATCGGGCACGCTGACCAAGACCTTGTCCAGGGTGCGCGCCTCGGCGGCTTTTTTGGTGGTCGTGTACACATAGCTGGCATCGGCCAAGCCAGTCACTGCCGCGCGCACCGCTGCGGCCTCGGGTTGAACCGCAAACACCACGCTGAGGGTTTTGAGCGGCAAGGTGCCTGCGCGCAGAGCCTGCCAGCCGGCCTGCACCGCACTGCGGATGTGGGCGGGCTTGCCCTCGCCCACCCCCACCAGCATGACGCGGGTGCTGAGCATGCCGCTGGGGCGGTGCATGGCCAACCACTTGCCAGGCTTGGCCTGCAGGTCGCCTTGGCTCAAGGTGTGTTGAACCAGGCCGGAGAGCCCGTCTTTCTCGCCTTTGAAGTGCTCGGGCACCAACACCAGCAAGGCGTCAGATTTTTGTTGCGAGGCTTGGTGCAGCGAGGCGGACTTGAGTTGAAAGTTCATAATCGGGGTTTTCCTTCTCAGCAATGTTATTCCATTCCACCATCCGCAAGGAGTTGGCCCGAAGTTTCGGGGCCACATTGATCGTGCTGGTCACGGTGGTGATGACGATGACGCTCATCCGCACCCTGGGTCAGGCCTCGCGCGGCAGCTTCAACCCCTCGGATGTGATGCTGGTCATGGGCTACAACGTGCTGGCTTTTTTGCCCAACATCATGACCATGGGCCTGTTTGTGGCCACGGTCTCAACCTTGACGCGCATGTACCGCGACTCGGAAATGGTGATTTGGTTCAACAGCGGCGTGGGTTTGGGCCAGGTGCTGCGCCCGATTTTGCGTTTCGCTTGGCCAGTGCTGCTGGCCGTGGCGGGTCTGGCGCTGTTTGTGCTGCCTTGGTCGAACCAGCAGGTCGAGGACATGAAATCAAGCTATGAAAGCCGCGGTGACCTTGAGCGTGTGCAACCCGGGCAATTTCAAGAGTCGGGCGGGGGCAGCAAGGTGTTTTTCATTGAAAAAAGCTTGATGGCCCAGCAAACCGCCAGCAATGTGTTCATTGCCACCACCGAGGCGGGTAAAGAAACCGTCACCACCTCGCGCAGCGGGCGCGTGGTGACTGAGGGCGAAGACCGCTTTTTGCTGCTGGAAAACGGCCAACGCCTGGAGAGCCAAATTGGCCAAACCAGTTTGCGGGTGATGGCGTTTGAAAGCTACCGCATTTTGGCCGAGCAAGGCGTGTTGGGCGCCAAGCCCGAGGTGCCGCTCAACACCGTCTCCACCCTGACCTTGCTGGCCGACCCCACGCCCGTGCACCTGGGGGAAATTGCGTTTCGCTCGGGCTTTGCGCTGGCTGCTTTGAACCTGCTCATCATCGCTCTGGCTGCGACCCGCGTGAACCCGCGGGTGGGCCGCTCATGGAACCTGGTGTTTTCTTTGCTGGCCTTCCAGGTGTACTTGAACTTGCTCAGCCTGGGGCAAAACTGGGTGGCCAGCCAGCAGCTCAGTTTTGTGGGCTTCATGCTCGGGCTGCACGGCGGGGTGGCGGTGCTGGCGGTGCTGCTGCTGCTCAAGCGCCACCACAACTGGCACTTGCGGCTGCCCAAACCCAAGGCCGCCGCATGAAAACCATACGCCGCCTGATTTACGGCGAGGTCTTCTCAGCCGTGCTGTTTGTCACCTTGGCATTTTTGGCCCTGTTTTCGTTTTTCGACCTGGTGGACCAACTGCCCGCCATCGGTCGCCCAGGCTTGGGCGAGGCCTACAAGATTCCGCAGGCCTTGAGCTATGTGGCGCTCTTGATACCCAGCCATTTGTACGAGTTGCTGCCCATCACCGTGCTGATTGGCACCATTTTTGTGATGACGCGCTTGGCCCAAAGCTCAGAGTTCACGATCTTGCGCACCAGCGGACTGGGGCCATGGCGCGCGCTGCGCACCTTGCTGGTGACCGGCGTGGTGTTTGTGGTGGTGACCTTTGTGATTGGGGACTACCTCGCGCCTTGGGCCGACCGCACCGCGCAACTGCTCAAAGCACGTTATCAGGGCAACATCAGTGTGGGCCAAACCGGCGCCTGGCTCAAAGAGAAGCAAACCTTTGGGCAGTTTGCGGTGAACGTGGCGTCTTTGGCCCCCGATGGCTCTTTGCAAGGCGTGCGTATTTTTGAGTTTGACAACCAGGGCTTTTTGGTCAGCCTGAGCAAAGCGCAAACCGCCCTCATTCAAGACGATGCCTGGTTGCTCAGCCTGGCCGAGCGCACCGAGTTCAAACCCAAAATCGAGGGTAAAACCCCGCCCCAAGCCAGCCAAGACCCCAGCAAGCTCGAGCGCCAAACCCTCACGACCTTGCGCTGGCCCACCACCATCAGCGCCGAGATGGTGGGTGCTGCCGTGTTGCGGCCCGACCGCATGGCCACGCTGGACTTGTTTTATTACATCGGCCACCTCAATGCCAACAACCAATCGGCCGAGCGCTACGAGATCGAGTTCTGGAAAAAAGTGTTCTACCCCCTGAGCTGCCTGGTGATGGTGGTGCTGGCCCTGCCCTTTGCTTACCTGCACTTTCGCAGCAGCGGCATTTCTGGCTATGTGTTTGGTGGGGTGATGGCCGGCATCAGCTTCTTTTTTCTCAACAACGTCATGGGCTACATTGGCGAGTTGCAACACTGGCAGCCGTGGCTCACCGCCGCCCTGCCCGGCATGATTTATTCCTTGATTTCGCTCACCGCTTTCACCTGGCTGGTGTTGCGGCGCTGACACCCTGAAGAAGTCTTGACCATGAATGTCTCAAACCGCCAGCGTGGTGTGGTGCTGTTTGCCCACGGATCGCGTGACCCCCTGTGGCGTTTGCCCATGGAGGCGGTGGCTCGCCACGCCGCCTCGCTGGCCCCCGATGCACAGGTGGCTTGCGCCTACCTGGAACTCACCGAGCCCGACCTGCCCACGGTGTGCGCGCACATGGTGCAAGCCGGCGTGCAGGCCATCACCATCGTGCCCATGTTTTTGGGCGTGGGCAAACACGCCCGTGAAGACCTGCCGGTGTTGGTGAGCGACCTCACCGCAGCGCACCCCGAGGTGCGCTTTACCTTGCAAGCCGCCGTGGGCGAACACCCCGAGGTGGTCGACGTGCTGGCGCGACTGGCGGTGGCGGTTTGATGGATCGACTGCGCGCCGCCAACATGTACCTGTGGCTGATGGCAGCGAGCTTGCTGCTGGCCCTGCTGCCTGTGTTTTGGCCTGGCCTGGATCTGGCGGTGGCGGCCTTTTTCATCTCTGAACAAGCGCCCATTCAACCGGGGGGCTGGTGGTGGGTGGTTGAGGTCAATGAGTACACCCCCAATGTGTTTCGAGGCTTGACGCTGGCCAGCGCTTTGGCCTGGCTGGTGTGCACGGCCGTGCCGCACTGGCGGCGCTGGGCTCTGAGCCTGGCGTTTGTCGGCTTGTCCATCGGCCTAGGGCCAGGCCTGGTCACCTGGGCGGTGAAAGAGCACCACCTGCGCGCCCGGCCTCTGGACGTGGTGCAGTTTGGTGGTCAGCGTGAGTACTCAGCCCCGCTGGTGCAGGCCCAGCAGTGCAACGACAACTGTGCCTTTGTCAGCGGCCACGCGGGCTGCGGCATGGTGCTGGCCGCCTTCATGCTGCTGTGGCCACGCCGGCGCCGCTTTTGGCTGGCCGCTGGCGTCATCGGCGGCCTGGGCATTGGTTTTGCACGCGTGGGGGTGAGCGCGCATTGGCTCAGCGATGTGCTGTGGGCCTACCCGGTCACGCTCACCACTGCTTGGCTGGTGTGGCAAGTGCTCGCCTGGGTGTACCGACCTCTTGTGGAACAAGGACAACCCCATGTCTGAGCGCGCTGCGCCCCTGTCAACCCTCAAGGGCTTGGCCAAGCTGATGCGTCCGCACCAGTGGCTCAAAAATGTCTTTGTGTTTGCTGGCCTGATGTTCAGCCAAAGCTGGGGACATGGACCACTTTTGCTGCGCGTGCTCAGCGTGTTTGCGGCGTTTTGCTGCATCTCCAGCCTGGTGTATGTGCTCAACGACTGGCGCGACCGCCCAGCCGATGCACGCCACCCGGTCAAACGCCACCGCCCATTGGCCAGCGGGGCTGTAAGCAGCACAGCCGCTGGTGTTCTAGCTATTTTTTTAGGAGCATTGGGCGTGGCCTTGGCCTGGAACAACCCCGTGCTGCTGGGCTTGCTGGGCGTGTACGTGGCCATGAACCTGGCCTACTCCTGGGGCTTGAAGCACGTGCCCATTGTGGACGTGAGCCTGATTGCCACGGGCTTCATGTTGCGGCTGCTGGCCGGCACCACCGCGGTGGGCATTGCGCCTTCGCGCTGGATGTTGCTCACCGGCCTGTTTGTGGCTTTGTTTTTGGGGTTTTCCAAACGCAAGGCCGAGAGTTTTCATGAATCGGCGCAGCAACGCGCGGTGCTGGCGCACTACCCCAGCACCCTGCTCGACACGCTCATGGCTGTCACCATGACGGCCACCATCACCACCTACAGCCTGTACGCCACCAGCCCTGAGACCCTGGCCCAGCATGGCGAGCGTCTGGTCTACACCGTGCCTGTGGTGATTTTTGCCATGATGCGCTACATGTTGCAGGTGCACCGCGGACGAGGCGAAGACGTGTCGCGCGACCTGCTGCGCGACCCCTGGATCGCCTTGTCTGCGCTGGTCTACCTTGGCTTGTTTTTTGTGCGCGCCTAACCACGCCACGCCGTGAAGCTCCCCATCCGATCTTTGCTGCTGGTGCTGGTGCTGGCCATCAGCCTGTACGCGCTGGCCCTGACCCTCAGTGGCGATGTGCCCCTCAAGGCCATAGGCACGGCCTTGTGGTCTCCGGTGGGTGCGGTAGCGGCCGTTTTGTGCCTGTGCAACTACGCGCTGCGCGGCTGGCGCTGGCGCTGCTGGATGGACCACCTCGGGCGGCCACTGCCCGCTGCGACCGCCTTGCGCCTGTACCTGTGCGGCTACGCCTTCACCGCAACCCCCGGCAATGTGGGGGAAGCTGCGCGCGGCTGGTTGCTCAAACCCCCGTTGAGCCCGGCCCAAAGCGTGTCGATGTTTGGCGCTGAGCGCGTGGCCGACTTGCTCGGCCTGCTGCTGCTGAGCCTGCCTGCTGTGCTGTGGCTGGCCACCGATCTGGGTTACCCCTTGTGGGTGGCAGTTGTGGTGCTCACCATCGCCAGCGCGCTGGCTTGGGTGGTCCTGCAACGTTTGGGGCAGGTCGTTGGTGGCTCAACCCCGCCGGGTGGCGCGCCAAGCATGGCCGCAGCGGTGCCCGCAAGCAAAGCGGCCGCCATAACAAGCAAAGCACGCACGTTGACCCACACTACCCTGGCCTTGGCTGGAAAAGCTTTGCAAGCCTTGCAGCAAGCCGGGGCTTGTTTGCGACATCAACCGCTGCACTGGCTGGCGTTGACCGTGCTGGCCTGGGCCGCCCAAGGTGTGGCGGTGTGGCTGGTCTGCGTGCAACACGGCGTGACCTTGCCGGTGTGGCTGGCCAGCGGCTTGTACGCCCTGAGCATGGTGGGCGGGGCCTTGTCCATGCTGCCCGCGGGCTTGGGCGGCACCGAGGCCATCTTGAGTGGCCTGCTCCTATGGGCAGCACCCGAGACCTTGGCGCTGGCCCAAGCCGTGCTCATCACGCTGGTGGTGCGTTTGCTCACCCTGTGGCTGGCGGTGGGCCTGGGCCTGCTCACGCTGCTTTATAGTGCGTACCGCCGGCTGTGACCTCAGACCCGACGGTAGCCACACTCTCACCAACCATGACCCGCACACCCCAGCCTCTTCAACGCGCCTTGTGGCTCACCGCAGCCCTGAGTTTGGCGCTGCGCCTGTGGATAGGCTGGGCTTTCCCCATCACCGGCGACGAGGCGTTTTTCTACTGGTGGGGCGTGTACCCCGACTGGGGCTATTACGACCACCCGCCCATGGTGGGTTGGGTGATTGCGCTCTTGCGCGCCATCTCCGACACCACGCTGGCCATCCGCCTGCCCATCATTGCCCTGCCCTTGCTCTTGGGAGGCTTGATGTACTGGGCCTGGGCGCCCATCCACAAAGAACGCGCGGCGTGGGCGGTGCTCTTGTTTTGGCTCGCGCCCATCAACTGGCTCAATGCCCTGATCACCACCGACACACCGCTGATTTTTTGGAGCATGGTCTCGGTGGCCTGCCTGGTGCGGGCCGAACGCGCCAACCTGCAAGGCCGCACCTGGGGCCTGTACGGCTTGAGCGGCATGGCGCTGGGTTGCGCGTTTTTGAGCAAGTATTTCTCTGTGGTGTTGGGCCTGTGCTACTTGGTTTACTTCGGCGCGTACCGCCGCGAGCGTTGGCTGGCGCTGGTGTTCATGGTGCTGTGCGCCTTGCCTGGGGCCTTGATCAACTTCGGCTGGAACATGTCGCACGGCTGGCCCAACATCATGTTCAATGTGTACAACCGCAACGAGGGCGCGAGCTTTGGCTGGGGCAAGCCGCTGGTGTATGCGGGCATGATGGCCTACCTGCTCACCCCCGCTGTGCTGTGGCTGATTTGGCGCGAGCGCGCAGCACTTGGTGCCGCACGACAGCACCGACTCTTGGCCTGCCTGGTGGGGGTGCCACTGGCGTTTTTTGCACTCTTGTCGCTCAAAAAGACGGTGGGCTTGCACTGGGTCTTGTCGTTTTACCCGTTTGGTTTTGCGTTGCTGGCCCTTGCCTTGCCCTTGCCCCGGCTTCCGCAAGCCGCTGTGGGGCTCGCGGTGTTCACAGGCCTGCATGCTTTGGCGGTGGTGGGTGTGTCGCTCACCACCCCTGCGCAGTGGGCGGGCACACGGCTGCACACCAACATCATTCGCAGCTATGAAACCAACGAGCTGCTCGCTCAAGTGCAGCGCCTGCCCACGCGCGACGGCAGCACCCAGGCCGACGATGTGGTGTTGATGTCAGACGCTTACACGCCAGCCTCGATTTATGGCTACGCCAGACAGCAGTACATGCCGGTGTTTGGCCCGGGCAAGTTTCATGCGCGCCAGGACGACATGCTGGTGGATTACCGCGTGTACCAGGGCAAAACCATACGGGTGATTTTGTCGGACGTGCCCGACATGAACGACTTTTCGCCCTACTTCGAGCGCGTGCGAGCTCTGCAGGTCACGCAAGGCGGCGTGACCTTCCATGTGGTGGAGGGCGAGGCCTTCAATTACGAGGCTTACCGCAGTGGTGTGCTGGGCGAAATTTTCAAGCGCTACTACAACATCCCAAGCTGGTTGCCCATGAGCGGCTGCCCGTTTTGCGTGCGCTACTGTGGCCAGGTGCGTTGCGAGAGATGAAACACGTGGCCGCCTTCGACTTTGACGGCACGCTCACCCGCGGCGACACCTTGTTGCCGTTTTTGTGGCGCTATTTGGGCGCAGCCAAGCTCATCAGCGTGCTGGTGCGGTGTTCGCCCTGGCTGGCGTTGTATGCCTTGCGCTTGCTGCCCAACCACGTGGCCAAAGCGCGCTTGCTGCGTTTGAGTTTTGCCCATCTTCCCTTGGTCAGCGCCCAAGCCTGGGCCCAAGACTTCGTGAACACGGCCCTGCCTGGCTTGTGGGCTCCCTGGGGCCTGGCGCGTTTGCGTGAGCACCAGGCACGCGGGGATGTGTGCGTGATCGTCAGCGCCTCGCCCGATGTGTATTTGCAGGCTGTGGCACAGCACCTGGACGTGGACTTGGTGTGCACCCAGCTCGCCCTGCGCGATGGGGTGTACAGCGGCCAGATGGCCAGTGCCAACTGCCACGGGCCTGAAAAAGTGCAACGCCTGCAAGCTTGGCTGCGCGACAACCAGCTGCAAGGCGCGCACCTCACCGCCTATGGCGACACCCGTGGCGACTGGCCCATGCTGGCCATGGCAAACGTGGCTTATTTCCGGGAAAAACCCTGGGGTTAAATCGCGCTGACTGATAAAAACAGCAAGCCAGCGGGCATAATGAATTGATTCTTTAGTGTCATTTTCGTATGAACTTGCATCAATTCCGCTACGCCCAAGAAGCCGCGCGGCACAACCTCAACCTCACCGAGGCGGCCAAGGCGCTGCACACATCACAGCCGGGGGTGTCCAAGGCCATCATTGAGCTGGAAGAAGAGCTGGGCATCGATATTTTTGCCCGCCACGGCAAGCGCCTCAAACGGGTCACCGAGCCGGGCCAACACGTGCTGCACAGCATTGAGATCATCATGCGCGAAATCAGCAACCTCAAGCGCATAGGCGAGCAATTCAGCGCGCAAGACAGCGGCACCTTGTCGATTGCCACCACCCACACCCAGGCGCGTTATGTGCTGCCTGAGCCGGTGGCCAAACTGCGCCAGGCCTACCCCAAAGTGAACCTGAGCATGCACCAGGGCACCCCCGACCAGGTGGCCCGCATGCTGATTGAAGAGGTGGCCGAAATCGGCATGGCCACCGAGAGCTTGGCCAATTACGACGAGCTCGTGACCCTGCCTTGCTACGAGTGGCAGCACATGCTGGTGCTGCCCGCCGACCACCCGCTGGCCAAGCGCGCCAAGCTCAGCCTCGAAGACATCGCAGCCGAGCCGCTCATCACCTACCACCCCACGTTTACTGGCCGCACCCGCATCGACCAGGCCTTTGCCAAACGCAAACTCACCCCGCGCATTGCCTTGGAGGCCATCGACTCGGACGTGATCAAAACCTACGTGCGCTTGGGTATGGGCTTAGGGATTGCGGCTGAGATGTCGGTGCGCGACCTGCCCGACATCAGCCTGACTGCCGCGCCTTTTCTGAGCCAGCAGCGTGCGCCAGGCGATACCGGCGCCGATTTGGTGGTGCGCCCGCTGGGGCACCTGTTTGGCATGAACGTCTCGCGCGTGGCCTTCAAACGTGGGGTGTATTTGCGCAATTTTGTCTACCAGTTTGCCGAGCTGCTCAACCCCAAACTCGACCGCGCGACCATCACCCGCGCCATGTCTGCCCACACTTAATGTCTTTGAACCCAATGTCTACCGTCATCAGCCCAGCGCACACCCACAACCCTGCCATGACCCCCCGCACCCCTGCCCTGCAAAGCCGCTTGCCCAATGTGGGCACCACCATTTTTACCGTGATGTCGGCGTTAGCCACCGAAAAAGGAGCGGTGAATCTTGGTCAAGGTTTTCCTGATTTTGGGTGCGACCCCAAGCTCTTGGATGCGGTCAACGACGCCATGCGCGCAGGCTTGAACCAGTACCCGCCCATGACGGGCATTGCCCCCTTGCGCGAGGCACTTGCTACAAAAATTGAAGCACTCTATGGCCGCCGCTATGACCCGGGCAGCGAAATCACCATCACCGCTGGGGCCACGCAAGCCATCCTCACCATCATATTGGCCGTTGTGCACCCTGGCGATGAGGTGATTGTTCTGGAGCCTTGCTACGACAGCTACGTGCCCAACATCGAACTCGCTGGTGGCACCGTGGTTCGTGTGCCGCTCACCCCGGGCACCTTCCGCCCCGACTTTGACAAAATTGCCGCAGCCCTCACGCCCAAGACGCGCGCCATCCTCATCAACTCACCGCACAACCCCAGCGGCATGGTGTGGAGCCGCCAAGAGATGCTGCAGTTGCAAGAGCTGCTGGCGCCCACCAACGTGCTGCTGATCAGCGACGAGGTGTACGAGCACATGGTGTTTGACGACCAGCCGCACTGGAGCGCGGCGTGTTTTGAGGGCCTGGCCGCTCGCGCGTTCATCGTCTCGAGCTTTGGCAAAACCTACCATGTGACCGGCTGGAAAGTGGGCATGGTGGCCGCACCCGCGAGCCTGAGCGCGGAGTTTCGCAAGGTGCACCAGTTCAATGTGTTCACCGTCAACACCCCGGTGCAGCACGGCTTGGCCAATTTCATGGCCGACCCCGCGCCTTACAAAAATTTGCCCGCGTTTTACGCGCGCAAACGCGACCTGTTTCGGGCCGGCTTGGCCAACACGCGCTTCAAGCTGCTGCCCAGCCAGGGCACCTACTTTCAGTGCGTGGACATCTCCGAGGTGAGTGATTTGAACGAGGCCGATTTTTGCAAGTGGCTCACCACCGAGATGGGTGTGGCGGCCATTCCGCTCTCGGCGTTTTACGGCAACGGCTTTGACCAGCGCGTGGTGCGGTTTTGCTTTGCCAAGCAAGACGCCACGCTCCACACAGCCTTGGAGCGCCTAGCCAAGCTGTGATGCTTCGGTTTTTATAGCAGCATCTTCAAGCTTGACAAGGCCTCAGGCCCTATTCAGCACTGAACTGGATTTTTACAAAACCTGTCCAGCCCTTTGACCACCGATTGCGTGGCCACTTGCTGACGGGCTTTGGGGCCCACGTCCATGCTGAGCTTGAACTCGTATTTTTTGAAAAACTCATCAAACAGCTCGCCACCCAAGGTGGCGTAGGCACTGAG
Organism: Hylemonella sp. UBA6679; assembly: GCA_002454975.1. Lineage (GTDB taxonomy): Bacteria > Pseudomonadota > Gammaproteobacteria > Burkholderiales > Burkholderiaceae_C > Hylemonella. The sequence goes on along the minus strand of DKJZ01000022.1, from coordinate 19,759 downwards.
CGTGTCGGTGCGAGGGTCGTGCTCGAGCAGCACCGCGCACAAGGGCTGCTCGGCCGGGCCGCTGAGCACTTGCGCGCCGCGAGCTGGATCGTACTGGCTGTGGTCAGCGCAGCAGTGAATCAGGTTGTCTTGCACGCCTTTGGCCGATTTGGTTTTGCGAAAACTGATGAAACTCAGCTGCGGCGTGGGGTACACCAACTGGTGCGCGCAAATGGCAGAAAACGCCACGATGTTGCGCTGCGGCCCCACCCCGCCGGGCCAGTCGTAAGCTGCCTTGCTGCGGGTGCTGAGTTGCTTGGGCACCGCAGGTTTGTCGAGCTTGAGCAAAAACACCGGCGTGCCTTCAAACGGGTAATGAAACACGTAGTTGGTGCTGGGGGCCAGGTCGGCGGTTTTAAGGGGTTTGCCCAGCTCATCGGTGAGCACAACACGGTTGTAGGTGCGGGGCTTGGCATCGGCAGCCCACAAAGGCAGGCTCAAACCTGTGCTCACGGCACCGGTCATGCACGCAGAAGCAGACGAACAAAATTGGCGACGGTCCATACGGGGTCTCAACGTTGTGGTGATTGAAGGTGAATTTCTGGGCAGTTTGCCGCCACCCGCTTTGGGCTGTCAATTAGGGTGTGCGATGAGCGGGTGTGCGATGAGAGGGTCTGCGAGCAGGCCCCGTGCCGCAGACGCGAAACTAAAGTGGCCCCACGCCTGGCGCGAGGCGCCTGCGAGATTCGCGCCGCGCGATCCACAAGGTTGAGGCGGCAATCACCACCCCGCCCAGCAAGGTTGAGCTGCTGGGGTGGTCTGAGAACACCAGCCAACCCATGATCGAGGCCCACACCAAATCTAAAAACTTGAAGGACTGCGTGGCTGAAATATCGGCCAACTGGTAGGAGCGCAGCAAGCAGTAGTGCGCCAAGCCGCCCAACAGACCTGCGAGCATGTACCCACCACACTCCCACAGCCCCGGGGCGCGCCAGTGCGGCAGCGCCATGGGCAAACTCATAAGCGAGACCGTGAGGCTTTGCCACAGCAAAATCACGCCCGCCGACTCGTAACGCGTTTGCGCTTTGGAAATCAAAAACGAGGCCGCAAACGCAGGCGACGAGGCCAGCATGACCAGGTGAAACCACCCGCCGTCGCCCGAGAGCTTGGGCCCCAACACCACCAGCACCCCAGCAAACCCAACGCCAGCGGCCACCCAACGCTCCCAATGCATGGACTCGCGCAAAAACAGCGCCGCCCCCAGCATGATGAAAATGGGCGTGGTGAAACCCAAGGCCGTCATGTCCGCCAAAGGGATGTTGGGCAGGGCCGTGAACCACAGCGCCAGGCCCAGGGTGTGCACCACGCCGCGCACAAACTGGCCCTTCACACTTTGTGGCCGGTAGGCTGCCATGCCACTGCGCAGCACAAAAGGCAGCAGCACCAACAAGCCACAAAAATAGCGCAAAAACTGCGACTGAAACGGGTCAAACTGCTGGGTGAGATAGCGCGCCGTGGTGTTGAGCAAGACAAACAGCACGCTGGCCAACAGCGTCCACAACAAGCCGCGCACGGTGGGGTGCAGGCGAGCCGTACGGTGGCGGGTCAGGTCAAAGCGCCGCTGCCAAGCCGCGCGCGCACGACGCTTGGCAAGCCGCTGCTGGGTTTCATCTGGCTGCAGCGGTGAACGGGCCGGGGGCTTGGTCATGCAGCCATCTTAAAGACAGATCCCCTTGGCGGGTGTCCCCTGAAGCGCTCAGGTGTTGATCTGTGCCCAGGCCTTGTCCAGGCGCTTGAGGCTCACGGGCTGGGGCGTGCGGAGTTCTTGCGCAAAAAAGCTCACCCGAAGCTCTTCAAGCAGCCACCGGAACTCTTGCAGCCGCTCGTCCACAACGCCCTTGCGCTCGGCCACCAGGCGCCAATAGCGTTGTTCTTGTGGTTGCAGCTCTTTCATGCGGCTCACATCGCGCGCGGGGTCGGCGCGGTACTTGTCCAGCCGCAAAGTGATGGCCTTGAGGTAACGCGCAAAGTGCTGCAGTTGTGTCCATGGCGTGAGCGCCACAAAGCGCTTGGGCATGAGGCGTTGCAGTTGCTGCGTGCAGTCCGCACAGGCCTCGGGCGCGTGGCGGCTGTCTTTGATCTTGCGCAGTGCGACCGCGTACTCGGCCAAAATCACGCCGCACAAACGTGCCACCTCGTTGGCAATCAGCGTCAAACGCCCTCGCCCGCCATCGAGCCGCGTTTGAAACTCTTGCGCGTTGGCAGGCAAGGCTTCACCTGGCGGTAAAAACGCACGGTCCAAAGCCACATCGATGATCTGCGCTTTGAGCTCGTCTTGCGTGCCCAGCGCCATGAAAGCCACCGCCATTTTTTGCACATCAGGGATGTTTTTCTCAAGGTACTTGAGCGCGTCTTTGATGTGCAAAGCAAACAAACGCCGCAAACCCGCGCGGTGCTTGGCAGCCGCCACCTCGGGCTCGTCAAACACCTCGATGCGCACCGCATCGCCTTGGTCAATGAGCGCTGGAAAACCAATCAGCGTCTGCCCACCCTTGCGAATTTCCATGAGCTCGGGCAGCTCACCGAAGCTCCAGGTGGTGTAGCGGGCGTCTGATGCCCGAGACTCCGTTGACGCGCTTCGGGCTTTGGATGTTCCAACACCGTCCGCCGCAGGCGCAGGACGCAGGTAATTGGGGTCAGACCCCAATTGTTTTGTCTTGGCGGAATCCGCCGAAGAATTGGGGTCTGACCCCAATTGATTTTTAAGTTGCGCCAACGCTTGAAACGCGCCACGCGCCTTGGCACCCAACTCGGCTTTGAGGGCACCCAAGTTACGGCCTTGACCAAGCTGGCGGCCGTGCTCGTCGACCACCCGAAAGTTCATGAACAAATGGGGGCTGAGCATGTCGAGCTTGAAGTCGGCGCGCTTCACATCCAGGCTGGTGATGTCGCGCACTTGTTTGAGCAAAGCATCCGTCAAACCACCCGCACCAAACTTCTCAGGCATACCCAAAACCTCGGCCAAGCGCGCGGCAGATTCAGGCAGCGGCACAAAGCGGCTGCGCGGGCGCTGCGGCAGGCTTTTGAGCAGGGCCTGAATTTTGTCTTTGAGCATGCCCGGCACCAACCACTCGCAACGTTCTTCACTCACTTGGTTGAGCACAAACAGCGGCACGGTGACGGTCAGGCCGTCTTTGGGGTCACCCGGCTCATGCAGGTAAGTGGCCGCGCAATCCACCCCACCGAGCCTGAGCGTTTTAGGAAACGACTGGGTGGTGATGCCCGCGGCCTCATGGCGCATCAGCTCTTCGCGGGTGAGCATGAGCAAATCAGGCTGGTTTTTCAGCTTGTACCAACGCTCCAAGCCTGCACCACTGACCACATCTTGTGGAATCTGCTGGTCGTAAAACGCGTAAATCAACTCGTCGTCCACCAACACGTCTTGACGGCGTGATTTGTGTTCCAGGTCTTGCACCTGGCGGATGAGCTTTTGGTTCGCGGCCAAAAACGGCAGCTTGGTTTCCAAGTCGCCAGCCACCAATGCCTCTCGGATGAAAATCTCACGCGCACCAACTGGGTCCACCCGCCCGAAGCTGGTGCGCCGGCCGGTGTAAATCACCAAGCCATACAAAGTGGCACGCTCAAAGGCCACGACCTCAGCAGCTTTTTTCTCCCAATGCGGGTCGAGCAGCTGTTTTTTCAGCAAATGCCCAGCCAGGCCCTCCACCCACTGCGGCTCAATGTTGGCGATGCCGCGACCAAACAAACGCGTGGTTTCCACCAACTCAGCGCAGACAATCCAGCGACCTGGTTTCTTACGCAAATGCGCACCTGGGTGGCGATGAAACTTGATGCCGCGCGCGCCCAGGTACTCGGTGGACTCATCTTCCACCTTGCAGCCGATGTTGCCCAGCAGGCCGGCCAACATCGCTTGGTGAATTTGCTCGTAACTTGCAGGCGCGGTGTTGATGGGCCACTTGTGCTCAGCCACCACCGTCAGCAGTTGCGTGTGGATGTCGCGCCACTCGCGCACCCGGCGCATGCTGATGAAGTTTTGCCGCAGCAGCTGCTCGTACTGTCGGTTCGAGAGTTTGTGCGTGGCATTAATTGGGGTCTGACCCCCATTATTTTGGTGTCCGCCGCGGCTGTCTTGCAGCCATTGCCACAGGCGCAAGTAGCCCGAAAACTCGCTCTTGTCGTCGTCAAACTTGGCGTGGGCCTGGTCGGCTTGGGTTTGCGCGTCCATGGGGCGGTCGCGCACGTCTTGCACGCTCAGGGCTGAGGCAATCACCAGCACTTCGCTCAGGGCCTGGCGGCTGCGCGCCTCCAAAATCATGCGACCCACCCGCGGGTCAAGCGGCACGCGTGAAAGTTCGCGGCCAATTGGCGTGAGCTCGTTGGTCTCATCCACCGCACCGAGTTCTGCCAAGAGTTGGTAACCATCGGCAATCGCGCGGCCGCTGGGCGCTTCTAAAAACGGGAAGTCTTCCACCACGCCCAGGTGCAGGGCCTTCATGCGCAGAATCACGCCGGCCAACGATGAACGCAAAATTTCCGGGTCGGTGAAGCGCGCGCGTGAAGCGAAATCTTTTTCGTCGTACAGCCGGATACAAATGCCGTTGGCCACGCGCCCGCAACGCCCGGCGCGTTGGTTGGCCGCAGCTTGGCTGATGGGTTCCACCAAGAGCTGCTCTACCTTGCTCCTAAAACTGTAGCGCTTAACCCTTGCGGTGCCTGAGTCAATCACGTATCGGATACCTGGCACCGTGAGCGACGTTTCTGCCACGTTGGTGGCCAACACAATGCGTCGGCCAGTGTGGCTGTCGAAAATCCGGTCTTGCTCGGCCTGGCTCAGGCGCGCAAACAGCGGCAGCACCTCGGCATTGCGCGTCAAAGCCTTGTGGCTCAGGTGCGCACGCAAATGATCGGCTGCTTCGCGAATTTCTCGCTCACCCGGCAGAAACACCAAGATGTCGCCCATGTTTTGCGGGGCCGACCACAGCTCGTCGACCGCGTCAGCAATGGCGTCGTTCAAATCAAAGTCGCGCGATTCTGCAAAGGGTTTGTAGCGCTGCTCAACCGGAAAGGTACGGCCGGACACAAGAATGACTGGCGCAGGGATCAAAGGCCCCCACGCTCCGCGCTGTGCGTCGTCGCTGCCCCCCGAGGGGGAGTCGCCAAGCTTGGGGCGGCCCGGCGCTTGGCTGGGCTGAGCAAAGTGTTTTGCAAAGCGATCCGCATCGATCGTGGCCGAGGTCACGATGATTTTCAGGTCAGGGCGGCGCGGCAAGATTTGCCGCAAATAACCCAGCAAGAAGTCGATGTTGAGGCTGCGCTCGTGCGCCTCGTCGATGATGATGGTGTCGTAAGCTTTGAGCAGCGGGTCGGTTTGTGTTTCGGCCAGCAAAATGCCGTCGGTCATGAGCTTGACGCTGGCGTCTTTGCTCAGGCGGTCGGCAAAACGCACCTTGTAGCCCACCACCTCGCCCAGCGGGGTGTTGAGTTCTTCGGCAATGCGCTTGGCCACCGAACTGGCCGCAATGCGCCTGGGCTGGGTGTGGCCGATGAGTTGGCCGCGCTGCCCGGGCGCCGCGTTGATGCGCCCGCGCCCCATGGCCAGCGCGATTTTTGGCAGCTGCGTGGTCTTGCCAGAACCGGTCTCCCCACAGACGATGACGACCTGGTGCTGCGCAATCGCCGCCATGATCTCGTCGCGTTTGCCCGACACCGGCAGGGATTCTGGGAACTCGATCAACAAGGGCTGGGCAGTCAAGGTACAAACTTCGTGGAGAATGTTCAATTATCTCAGTCCTTGTCCCCGCGAGAGATCACCTGCCAACATGACCGCTGTTTTCAATTTCACCTTTGTGCCCTGGTTCCGTTCGGTGGCGCCTTACATCCACATGCACCGTGGCAAGACGTTTGTGGTGGGCATTGCGGGCGAGGCCATTGCGGCGGGCAAGCTGCAACACCTGGCGCAAGATCTGGCGCTGATTCAAAGCATGGGCGTGAAAATTGTGCTGGTGCATGGCTTTCGCCCCCAGGTGAACGAACAACTCGCGGCCAAGGGCCACACGCCCAAGTACTCGCACGGCATGCGCATCACCGACGAGGTGGCGCTGGACTGCGCGCAAGAAGCCGCTGGCCAACTGCGTTACGAGATTGAGGCGGCTTTCAGCCAAGGCCTGCCCAACACACCCATGGCGGGCTCCACGGTGCGGGTGATTTCTGGCAACTTCATCACCGCGCGCCCCGTGGGCATTGTGGACGGCGTGGATTTTCAGCACTCGGGCCTGGTGCGCAAGGTCGACACTGCCGGCATCAAGCAAACCCTGGACTTTGGGGCCATGGTGCTGCTCTCGCCCTTTGGTTTTTCGCCCACAGGCGAGGCCTTCAACCTCACCATGGAAGAGGTGGCCACCTCGGTGGCCAGCGCGCTGCAGGCCGACAAGTTGATTTTCGTGACCGAGATGCCCGGCATCCGCATCGACCCGTTTGCGCCTGAGAGCGAAGACAACCCGATCGACACCGAGCTGCCCTTGCGCGCAGCTGAAAAACTCTTGGCCGCCCTGCCCGACCCCAAGCAGCCCACCGACATCGCGTTTTACCTGCAGCACTGCGTGAAGGCTTGCAAGGCCGGCGTGGAGCGCAGCCACATCTTGCCGTTTGCGGTGGATGGCGCGCTGCTGCTGGAAATTTATGTGCACGACGGCATCGGCACCATGGTGGTGGACGAAAAACTCGAAGCCCTGCGCGAAGCCACGGCCGACGATGTGGGCGGCATCTTGCAGCTCATTGAGCCTTTTGAAAAAGACGGCACCTTGGTCACGCGCAGCCGCACCGAGATTGAACGCGACATTGGCAACTACACCATCCTCGAGCACGACGGGGTGATCTTTGCCTGCGCCGCGCTCTACCCCTACCCCGAGAACCGCACCGCCGAGATGGCAGCACTCACTGTCTCGCCCGACTCACAAGGCCAGGGTGACGGCGAGCGGGTCTTGAAGCGGGTGGAGCAACGCGCCAAGGCCATGGGCCTGGACAGCATTTTTGTGCTGACCACCCGCACCATGCATTGGTTCTTGCGCCGCGGCTTTGTGCAAACCGACCCCGAGCACCTGCCCGAGGCGCGCAAGCGCAAATACAACTGGGACCGCAAGTCGCAGGTCTTGGTGAAAAAACTCAACTAGTTTTTACCAGGGGCTGCTTGGTTCAAAAAGGCCGATCTTTCGCTCGGCCTTGAGCTAACTTAAGTTGAGGCTTGGGCTTAACCTAGCTCAGCCAAACGTTTGGTTTGCCGGCGGGTGAGGCGCTCGATGTCGGCCACGTCTTGCGCCGAGAGCTTCGGGCCGGGCTTGCGCACCGCGGCTGAGGCAATCACACCGCGCTCTTTGAGGATGTGTTTGCGCACTGCCAAGCCGATGTTGGACTGCTGCTCGTAGCGGGCCAAGGGCAGGTAAGCGTCAAACAGGTCAAACGCGCGCTCGGTGTTGCCGGCTTGGTGCGCGGCCACCACGTCGACCATCATCTCGGGGTAGGCAAAGCCGGTCATCGCGCCATCGGCGCCTCGCTGCAGCTCTTCGGGCAGAAACAAACCCCCGCCGTTGCCGGTCAAGATCGACAAGCGCGGCAGCTCACCACGCTCGGTGGCAGCGCGTATGGCACTGAGCTTGGCCAGGCCCGGGCAGTCCTCGTGCTTGAGCATCACGCAGTGGGGTGAGTTTTTCAGAATTTTGATTTCCACCGCGGTGGACATTTGCACGCCGGTGGCCACCGGGTGGTCTTGTAGCACCCAGGGCGTGTTGCCCAAGGTCTCGTTGACCATGTCGAAATACGCCAAGATGTGGTCGTCGGTGCGCACCGTGCCGGGCGGGGCCACCATCACACCACTGGCCCCCAGATCCATCACGCTCTGAGACAGCTCTTTCATGGGCGCAAAGCCTGGGCTGGACGCGCCCACGACCACCGGCACCGCGCCTTTGACACGGGCAAGCACCTGCTTGACGAAGATGCGCGACTCTTCCATGGTGAGCTTGGGCGCCTCGCCCATGATGCCCAAAATGGTCAGGCCCGTGACGCCTTTGTCCAAGCAAAAATCCACCATGCGGTCGGTGCTGGCCAGGTCCAGCGCGCCACTGTCGGTAAAAGGTGTCACGGTGATGAGGTAAACACCTTGGGCATCACGGTTCAGGGTGGATTGGCTTTGGCTCATAAGACCTCCAAATAACAACAAGGGGCGCTCAAGACCGGCGCAGACGCGCCAGATTGACCAGCAGCAGCACCGCCATGGCAGAAAAACTCAAAAAAGACCAGTTGGCAATGGAGCCACCCAAGAAGGTCCAGTCCACCTTGGTGCAGTCGCCGCTGCCGCGAAAAATCATCGGGATGGCGCGTTGCAACGGAAAGCTTTCAATCATTCCGTAAAAATCGCGGCCGCAACTCGCCACCTCGGGTGGGTACCACTGCAGCCAGCTTTGCCGGGCCGCCACAAACGCACCAAAGCCGGCTGACAACAGCACAAACACATTCAGCCAAGCTTGCAAGGTTTTTCCACTGCTAAGCCAGGCCACTGCTGACAAAGCAGCTACAAAAATCATAGCGTAGCGCTGCACAATGCACATCGGGCAAGGCTCCAGACCCACCACGTGCTGCAAATACAGGCCAAACCCCAGCATGCCCACGCAAGCCAGGCTCAGCGCAGCAAACACCGAGCGTGGCGACAAGCTGCGCCACCCCTTGGGCGAAGGATTTAACGCGTCGTTTGAGTAGTCAGAAGGGTTCATCAGGGCAGATTGTGTCGCAAAACGAGAGGGCCGCCTCGCAGGCATTCAGACCCGGGCCGGCAAGCTTGGGACGATGCTTTTACAATCAAAGGCTTTGCCCTGCGGATCAAGGTCGGCATGGGCGCTTGTTTCCCCTCAAGGCCCCCATGAGCGCATTTCACGACGAAACCGTTTTAAGTGTCCACCACTGGACAGACAGGCTGTTTAGCTTCACCACCACGCGCGATCAGGCGCTGCGCTTTTCCAACGGCCACTTCACCATGATTGGCCTGCGTCAAGACAACGGCAAACCGCTGCTGCGCGCCTACAGCATCGTGAGCGCCAATTACGAAGAGCACCTGGAGTTTTTGAGCATCAAGGTGCCCGACGGCCCACTCACTTCCAAGCTGCAACACATCCAGGTGGGCGACAAAATTGTGGTGGGCCGCAAGCCCACGGGCACGCTCTTGATTGACTACCTGCTGCCCGCCAAAAACCTGTATTTGCTGGGCACCGGCACTGGCGTGGCGCCTTTTTTGAGCATCATCCGCGATCCGGCCACCTACGAAAAGTTTGAAAAAGTGGTCATCGTGCACGGCGTGCGCGAAGTGGCCGAGCTGGCCTACAACGATTACCTGCAAAACGAGCTCCCCCAGCATGAGTTTTTGGGCGAGATGGTCAGCGCCCAAATGCTGTACTACCCCACGGTCACGCGCGAAGCGTTTCGCAACCAGGGTCGCATCACCGACTTGCTCGAGGCCGGCAAAATTGAATCGGATTTGGGCCTGCCCAAACTCGATCCCGCCAACGACCGCGTGATGATTTGCGGCAGCCCCGAGATGCTGCGCGACTTGAAGCACATGCTTGAAAAGCGCGGCTTCATGGAAGGCAACACCACCAAGCCCGGCGACTTCGTCATCGAACGCGCTTTTGCTGAACAATAAACCCTCAACTTTACCCAACCACACACAAGGCATCACCATGGCACGCACCGTTAACTGCATCAAACTGGGCAAAGAGGCCGAGGGCCTGGATTTCCCGCCCTACCCTGGCGACCTGGGCAAACGCATCTGGGAATCGGTGAGCAAAGAAGCCTGGGCCGCCTGGCTCAAGCACCAGACCATGTTGGTCAATGAAAACCGCCTGAACCTGGCTGACCAACGCGCCCGCCAATACCTGGCCCGCCAGATGGAAAACCATTTCTTTGGCGACGGCGCCGACGCTGCCCAAGGCTACGTCCCCCCCACCGCCTGACCCACAGGCCTGGCCGTGCCACAGCGCGTGCTCATCACTGATTGGGGTGATGGCTCGCGCTTTTTTCATGTCTGGCAACAAGCTTGGGGCCGCACGCCACAAGCATCGCAGCGCATCACCACCCATGTGGTGGCCTGCACCGAGCTTGCCCCGACTTGGTTGCAACTCAACGCGGCGCTGCGCAGCCAATGGCCCGATCTGCACCAGCACTGGTGGGGCTTGAGCGAGGGCTTTCACCGCTTTGACCTGGGGCCGTTGCAACTCACCCTGTGTGTGGGCGACAAGCTCGCCCAACTCAAAACCTTGAATGCGGTGTTTGACGAGGTTTGGCAAACAGGTACGGCCGACAAATGGTGGTTCAAAGCCTTGGCGCAAAAAAGCCGCTTGGGAACGCGCTTGCACCTTGACGGTCAAGCGCCAGCTGACTTGCTGCGCCAAGCGGGTTTTGTGCCTCATGCCGAGCAAGACACCACGCACACCTGGGCCTACCAACCCAGCTGGCAACCCAAGCAGCGTCACACGGCTGCCAGCGCCGGTCAAGTCGCACCTCACAGCGTGCTGGTGATTGGCGCGGGCTTGGCCGGCGCCTGCGTGGCGGCCGCCTTGGCGCGCCGCGGCCACGGGGTGAGCGTGCTCGACGCGGCAGACCATCCAGCCGCTGGGGCCTCGGGCTTGCCAGCGGGTTTGATGGCGCCCCTGCTCTCACGCGACGACAACCCGCGCTCGCGCCTGGTGCGCGCCAGCTTGCGCTTGAGTTTGCAGGCCATCAGCCACATGTCAGACGGCTACAGCGTGAGCGGCTTGCTCGAGAAACATGCCGCCGCCGCCCTGCCCGCAGCAATCAGCTTGGACGACTGGTCGGTGGCACAAGGCGCAGATGTGTGGCACCCGCACGCCGCCTGGGTCAGCCCCGCGGCCTTGGTGCGGCAGTGCCTGGCCACGCCTGGGGTGCAATTCCAGGGCAACAGCGCGGTGGCTCGGTTGACCCACCAAAACGGCCAGTGGCAAGCCTTGGATGCGCAGGGCCACCTCTTGGCCCAAGCTGCGCGCGTGGTGCTGGCCAATGCGCTGGGCAGCCTGGCCTTGGCCCAAGCATTGCCTGAAGGCATAGCCAGCGGCATGCGCGGCTTGGTGGTGATGGGCGACACCCCCCAAACACAAAGCTGGCCCATGCACCCCATCAATGGCCATGGCGGGCTCATCCCGCAACTGCCTACCGAATCAGGCACGGTCTGGGCATTTGGCGCGACCTACGAGGCCAGCAAGGCCCAGCCCTTGAACGTGGTCGAACACACCCTGGCCAACCAAGCCAAGTTAGCAGCCCTGGTGCCCGAGCTGGCCCACCTGATCCCCGAGAACCTGGCCAACGGCACCTTGAAGCACTGGCAAGGCGAGCGCTGCGTGACCACCGACCGCTTCCCGCTGCTTGGCCCCTTGGACGAGGCGCAAACCCTGTGGTTGTGCACCGGCATGGGTTCGCGCGGTTTGAGCTTTGCGGCCTTGTGCGCCGAACAACTGGCGGCACTTTGGCACCAAGAACCTGCCCCCCTGAGCACCGACCTGGCCAAGTTTGTGGCCCTGGCACGGGTCTTTAAAACCAAATAGACATATATGCATAATTAAAATATCGTTTGCCATATAAGCATTCACCTTTAGAGTCCAGCGCTATGCAGGACATTGCTTTTGTGGTTGCCGGGTTTGCCGTTGGGCTGGTGGTGGGGGTCACCGGGGTGGTTGCGGCTCGCTCATGACGCCCATCCTCATCTTTTTCTTTGGCATCAAACCCTACCTCGCGGTGGGCACCGATTTGCTGTTTGCCGCCTTCACCAAAATGAGCGGCACCGTGAAAATGGCGCGCAGCGGCTTGGTGAATTGGCGCGTGGTGGCGCAACTCTCCTTGGGCAGCATTCCCGCGGCTTTGCTCACCCTGGCGGTTTTGAAATGGGTGGGGCCAGCCAGCGCCGCAGCCCAGTCGCTCATGACCACCACACTGGGCGCGGCTTTGTTGCTCACGGCCGCAGCCACACTCTACAAAGCCTTGCGTGGCCAGTCGCGCCCCTTGAGCTTGCCCGCCCATCAAATCCAAGAAGCTGCTGTGCCTCGCCACTGGAGCCTGCCCATCTTGTTTGGCGCGCTCATTGGCACCTTGGTCACGCTCACCTCGGTGGGTGCCGGTGCCATCGGCGTGACCGTGCTTTTGCTGCTTTACCCCCGCCTGCCGCTGCCGCGCATAGTGGCGGCCGACATCGCCTACTCCGTGCCCCTGACCCTGGTGGCCGGCATGGGGCACGCCTCCCTGGGCTCGGTGGATTGGGCGCTCTTAGGCAAGCTGCTGCTGGGCTCGGTGCCTGGCATTTGGCTGGGCTCCCACCTCATGACCCGTATTTCTGAGCGTTACATCCGCTCGGCCCTGTCTGTGTTGCTGGCCTACGCCGGCTTGAAATTGATCGCCTTGTAACCCCCTATGTACCAGTACACCGAATTTGACAAAGCCTTTGTGCGCGAGCGAGCCGCACAACACCGCGACCAGCTTGAACGCAACCTGGCCGGCACCCTGAGTGACGAAGACTTCCGCCCCCTGCGCCTGCAAAACGGCTGGTACGTGCAGCGCTACGCGCCCATGCTGCGCGTGGCGGTGCCTTATGGCGAACTCTCCAGCGCGCAACTGCGTGTGCTGGCACGCATCGCCCGCGAGTACGACCACCCCAGCAAAGAGGTGTTCGACAAAGCCATTGGCACCCAAGCCACCTGGGGCACCACCCACCTGCCGGTGGGCTACGGCCACTTCACCACCCGCCAAAACGTGCAGTTCAACTGGATCCCCTTGGCCAAAAGTGCCGATGTGATGGACCTCCTGGCCACGGTCAACATGCACGGCATTCAGACCAGCGGCAACTGCATTCGCAACATCACCAGCGACGAATTGGCCGGCATTGCCCCCGATGAGATTGCCGACCCGCGCCCCTTTGCAGAAATTTTGCGCCAGTGGAGCACGCTGCACCCCGAGTTTGCGTTTTTGCCGCGCAAGTTCAAGATCGCCATCACCGGCGCGCGTGAAGACCGCGCCGCAGTGGCCTGGCATGACGTGGGATTGCACCTCATCAAAAACGCGCAAGGCGACTTGGGCTTCAAGGTGTTGGTGGGTGGTGGCATGGGCCGCACGCCCATCACTGGCACGGTGATTCGCGAGTTTTTGCCTTGGCACCAAATTATGAATTACCTCGAGGCCGTGGTGCGCGTTTACAACCGCTGGGGCCGTCGCGACAACCTGTACAAAGCGCGCATCAAAATTTTGGTCAAAGCCGAAGGCCAGCGTTACACGGACGAGGTGGAAGCCGAGTACCAAAGCATTCTGAACAATGGCGCCACACACACCATCCCGCAAGCTGAGTTGGACCGTGTTTCTGCATGTTTTGTGGCCCCAGCCCTTGAGCAGTCTTCATCAACCGCTACAAAAACAGTAGCGGTTCCGCCTGAGCGGCAAAAAGACTACGCGCGTTGGCTCAAGCAAAACGTGGCGGCGCACAAGAACCCCGCGCTGCGTGCTGTCACGCTCTCCTTCAAACGCTTAGGCCAAGCCCCGGGCGACGCTGACGCCGACCAACTCGACACCGCAGCTGACTTGGCCGATGAATTCTCAGCCGGCGAAGTGCGCGTGACGCACGACCAAAACCTGCTGCTGCCCTGGGTGCGCGAGCAAGACCTGCCCGCGCTGTGGGTGGCCGCCAGCCACGCGGGTTTGGCACGCAGCAACATCCGTTTGCTCTCCGACATGATTGCCTGCCCCGGCGGTGATTTTTGCGCCTTGGCCAACGCGCGATCCATCCCGATTGCCGCGGCCATCACCGAACGCTACCAAGACATGGACGAACTGCACGACCTGGGCGAGATCGACCTGCACATCAGCGGCTGCATCAACTCTTGCGGTCACCACCACAGCGGCCACATTGGCATTTTGGGCGTGGATAAAGATGGCAAAGAGTGGTACCAGGTCTCGCTGGGCGGCTCAGACGGCTCAACCCTGAGTGGCGCAGCCGTGGCCGGCAAGGTGGTGGGCCCCTCGTTCAGCGCAGGCGAGGTGCCTGGCGTGGTTGAAGCGGTGCTGGAAGTGTTTCGCCAACATCGTCAAGACCGCGAAACCTTCATCGACACCCTGCGTCGCGTGGGCTTTGAGGCCTTCAAGGTAGCCGCCAACGCCGCACGCTGGCCCCAAGCGCATGACGAGTTGCATGTGCTGCCAAAAACACCCGGCTTTGCCAAAGACACCCAGGAAGCTTGAGGACACCTGATGAAACTCTTGACTGAAAACACCGAAAGCCAAAGCGTGTTGGCCCTGGCTAACGATGTGGACGTGCGCAGCGTGAGCCTGCAAGGTATGAGCCGCATTGACCTGCATTTCCCCAAATTCACCGACGGGCGCGCGTACAGCCAAGCCTTCATGCTGCGCCGCTTGGGCTTCACCGGCGAGATTCGCGCCACCGGTGATGTGCTGGTGGACCAGGTGCTGCAAATGTCGCGCACGGGTTTTGATTCGGCGGTGCTCAAAGCTGGTCAAGACCTGGCTGTGGCACAACGCCAACTCGAGCGCTTTGCTGGCTTTTACCAAGGCAGCGCAGCCGACCCGCAACCCCACTTTGCCAAGGCCGCCGCATGAACGAAGAACTCAACATCAGCATGGACATCACGTCCATCATGAACAACGCGGTCAAGTTGAGCGCGATTGATCTCAACGCCAAAGCTTCAGCCAACTTTGCCGAGAAGCTGGCGCAAACCCAAGCCACCTTGACACAAGCCGCAGCCGAGCATGGCGCCAACGTGACCCTGGCCTGCAGCCTGGGCGCCGAAGACATGGTGCTGGCCCACCTCGTCAACAGCCTGGGCCTGAACGTTGGTATTTTCGTGTTGGAAACCGGCAAGCTGCACGCACAAACGCTACAACTTTTAGAGCAGCTCAAGGCCAGCTCACAAGCCCCGGTGACGGTTTACACCCCGAACACCGATGCTGTGGTGACGTTTGTCAAGCGCGAAGGCGAAGAGCCCATGTACAAAAGCATCGAGCTGCGCAAAGCCTGTTGCCAGGTGCGCAAGATGGAACCCCTGGGTCGCGCCTTACAAGGCAAAACCGCGTGGATCACCGGGCTGCGCCGTGAGCAATCAGGCGCGCGTGCCGATGTGCCGCTCGTTGACACATCGGAAGCGCGTGTGAAGTTCAACCCACTGGCCGATTGGACCTGGGGAGATGTCTGGCACTACATCGGCACGCACCATGTGGCCTACAACACTTTGCACGACGAGTTTTTTCCCAGCATCGGCTGCGCACCTTGCACGCGGGCCATCAGCCTGGGGGAAGATTTTCGCGCAGGCCGATGGTGGTGGGAAAACGAGGCAGCCAAAGAATGTGGGCTGCATGTCAAAGGGTGATGTTGATGCCTCTTCTTGTGCTTGTTGGTGTTGGTTTACGGTGCGTCGCTGTTTGTTCACGCTGCGTCGCTGTTTGTTCACGCCGCATGACGCCATCACACCGCGCCTCATGCTTCGCTGCGCTCAGAAAATCGGCGCGCTGTGACGGCGTCACGCTGCTGAGTTGATCGAACTAAACACAAGGTTTAACAGCCATGAAAGCAGTTGGCAACTTTTCGTCTCATCACCCACACAGCCTGGGCAGCGCCGGGCAAGTACTGGGTGCCGATTTTCTGAGCGCAGCGAAGCATGAGGCGCCCGGTAGTTGCCTGGTGCAGCCCGCAAAAAATGACGCCATGAGGCAATTTTCAGAGCGCCAGCAACAGATACCGTCTCGGCAGCGCCGGGCAAGTACTGGGCGCCGATTTTCTGAGCGCAGCGAAGCATGAGGCGCCCAGAAGTTGACCGGTGCAGCCCGCAAAAAACATCGCCCAAGACTCCTTGAATTTTTTCGAATCTACGCCAAACCTATGAACGCTATGACACACCATGAACTGCATCACCTGAGCAATGCTCACCTCGATGCGCTGGAAGAAGAAACCATCTTCGTGCTGCGCGAAGTGGCGGCCTCGTTTGAGCGGCCGGCGCTTTTGTTTTCGGGCGGCAAAGACTCCCTGGTCATGCTCAAGTGCGCGGAGAAAGCGTTTGGCACCAAAGCCAACGGCGGTGGCTTGCCTTACCCGCTGTTGATGATCGACACCGGCCACAACTTCCCCGAGGTCACCGACTTTCGAGACTTGCGCGCACAAGAGTTGGGCGCTGAACTGATCGTGCGCAGCGTTGAAGACTCCATGGCGCGTGGCACGGTGCGTTTGGCGCACCCGGGCGAGAGCCGCAATGTGCACCAATCGGTCACGCTGCTCGAGGCCATTGAAGAATTTCGCTTTGACGCCCTGATTGGCGGCGCGCGCCGTGATGAAGAGAAAGCACGCGCCAAAGAACGCATCTTCAGCCACCGCGACAGCTTTGGTCAGTGGCAACCCAAGGCCCAGCGGCCTGAGTTGTGGACGCTGTTCAACACCCGTTTGCAACCGGGCGAGCACTTCCGCGTGTTCCCCATTTCCAACTGGACGGAGCTCGATGTGTGGCAATACATTGAGCGCGAAAACATCGCCCTGCCCTCGATTTACTACACCCACAAACGCGAGGTGGTCGACCGGCGCGGCCTCTTGGTGCCTGTGACCCACCTCACACCGCCCGCTGACGGCGAAACCGTGCAGGTGCGTGACGTGCGTTTCCGCACGGTGGGTGACATCACCTGCACCTGCCCAGTGGAAAGCCTGGCATCAACCGCTGCAGACATCGTGATCGAGACCTTGGCCGCCGATGTGAGCGAGCGCGGTGCCACGCGCATGGACGACAAAACGTCTGAAGCCTCCATGGAAAAACGTAAAAAAGACGGGTATTTCTAACACCCCCAGGCTTGCTCACTGCGTGTAGCCTCCTCCTTATGGGCGACACCAGCAGCCCGGCCAAGCCGGCTCTGCGGTGTCCCTGGTTGAGAGACAAGTACGCGAATATTTGTAGGATTTTTTATGACAGTGATCGATAAAAACTCAGCACTGCGCTTCATCACTTGCGGCAGCGTGGACGACGGCAAGAGCACGCTCATTGGCCGCTTATTGGTCGACAGCAAGGCGGTGCTGCAAGACCACTTGGCCGGCGTACAGCGCCAGGGCGAAACGGATTTGGCTTTGCTCACCGACGGCTTGAGCGCCGAGCGTGAACAAGGCATCACCATCGACGTGGCTTACCGTTACTTCAGCACCGAAGACCGCAAGTTCATCATTGGCGACGCGCCTGGTCACGAGCAGTACACCCGCAACATGGTCACCGCCGCCTCCAGCGCTGACGCAGCGGTGGTCATGGTGGACGCCACCAAACTCGATTGGGCCAACCCGGCGCTGACCTTGCTGCCGCAAACCCGCCGCCACACCTTGTTGGTGAACCTGCTGCGTGTCACATCCATCGTGTTTGCCGTCAACAAGCTCGACGCGGTGGCCGACCCAGCCTTGGCTTACACCAACATTTGCGGCGCTTTGAACGCTTTTGCAACTGAGGCCAACGTGCAGGCCGCAGCCACCGTGCCCGTCTCAGCCCTCAAAGGCTGGAACGTGGTGGACGCAGCTAACGCGGCTTGGTGCGGCTACAGCGGCCCGACCCTGCTGCAAATTTTGGAGCAGCTGCCTGTTACCCCGGCCGACCATCAAGAACCGTTTGCGTTTCCGGTGCAGTGGGTGGAGAAGAATTCCAGCAGCTCAGACACCTCGCAAGGCCGTCGTGTGTTCTGGGGCCGTTTGGCCACCGGTTCAGCCCGCGTGGGCCAAACCGTGAAAATTTTGCCCAGTGGGCAAACCGCCAACATCGCCCAGGTGCTCAACACCGTACGTGTGCCGCAAAGTGTGGAGGCCGGCCACAGCGCGGGCATTGTGCTGGACCGCGAGGTGGATGTCTCGCGTGGCGATTGGCTCTTGTCCAACGACAGTGCCCCCACACAAGCGCTTGCCGATGATTTTGACGACACCCCCGCAGGCCCATTCCACATCACCCGCGAGCTGCAAACCACCGTGGCCTGGATGGACGACGAGCCGCTGGTGGCCGGCCGGGTGTACCTGGCCCTGCATGGCCACCGCTGGGTCAAGGCGCGCGTCAAGCGCATCCACCACCGCTTGGACATCAACACCCTGGCCAAGCTCGAGGCCACCGAGCTGCCCCCCAACGCCATTGGCCATGTGGAGTTGGCGCTGCAAGAAGCGGTACCCGTGCTGCCTTTTGGGCGCTCGCGCGTGCTGGGCTCGATGATTTTGGTGGACACCGCCAGCCATAAAACCTCGGGCGCGCTGCTGCTCAATGCATAAGGCGGGTGTGATTCGTCAACACTGAAAAACCCTGCTGTCAACCTGAACTCACACCCCATCTGTCAACCCCAGCGAAACGCCTCTAAAATCGGGGTTTCGCCTACTCAAAACGACCATGACCCACGTTGTCACCGAATCCTGCATCCAGTGCAAATACACCGACTGCGTCGACGTTTGCCCCGTTGACTGCTTCCGTGAAGGCCCCAACTTTTTGACCATCGACCCCGATGAGTGCATCGACTGCGCGGTGTGCATCCCCGAGTGCCCGGTCAACGCCATCTACGCCGAAGAAGACGTGCCGGCCGACCAACAGCACATGACCGAGCTCAACGCCGAGTTGGCCCGTTTGCCAGGTTGGAAGAGCATCACCAAGCGCAAAGCGCCCCTGCCCGAAGCCGACAACTGGAAAGACAAAACCGGCAAGCTCGGTGAGTTGCTGCGCTGAAAGCGGCCCGCGTTGAACGCCAGTTCGCCGGCTTTCGGTGTCGACGGCCGCCCCACCATGACTGCAGACCTGCACACCGACGCCTTGATTGTGGGCGCCGGTCCGGTGGGCTTGTACATGGCGTTCCAGCTTGGGCTGCTGGAAATCAAAGCCCACATCATCGACGCGCTGCCCTACCCCGGCGGCCAGCCTGAAACCCTCTACCCCGACAAACCCATTTACGACCTGCCTGGTCTGCCGTGCATTTCCGGGCGAGACCTGACCGCGTCTTTGCGCCAGCAAATCGCGCCCATGAACGTGCCCATGCATTTGGGCGACGAGGTCAGCAGCGTCGAGGTGCTTGACCGCAGCACATCCGACACCGATCCCCCCTCAGAGGCTAGCCGCACCTTCTTGGTGGGCACCCGCAAGGGGCTGCGCATCCACACCCGCTGTTTGTTTGTGGCGGCCGGCGTGGGCGCCTTCCAAGCCCGCCAACTCAAGGTGGCCGATGCGTCTGGGGTGGACATTGCCCGCTTTGAAGGCACCCAACTTTTCTACCATCTGCACCCATCTCCCAAGCTTGCTGGCCAACACGTGTTGGTGCTGGGGGGTGAGGACGACGCCCTCAAAGCCGCCATCCACGCGACGCAAAACGCCCAGCGTGTGACCCTGCTGCACCGGCGCGAGGTTTTCAAAGCCGAGCCGCAGGTGCTGGCGCAGTTCAACGCCTTGCGTCAAGCGTGCGCTATTGAATTTGTAGCGGGACAAGCCCTGAACTACTTGGCTGATGTAGCCTCAGGCACTTTAAAGCAACTCCAAGTTCTTACACCGGAAGGCCACACGGTGGCACTGGCTGTGGATGTGTTGCTGGTATTTTTGGGCCTGTCGCCCAAGCTCGGCCCGGTGGCCGAGTGGAACCTGGCCATGTCGCGCAAGCAAGTGGAGGTCAACACCGAAACCTTTGCCACCAGCGTGCCTGGCATTTTTGCCGTGGGTGACATCAACACCTACCCGGGCAA
>DKJZ01000024.1 GCA_002454975.1 Hylemonella sp. UBA6679 | reverse complement strand
TCGCCGTCGCGCACGCGGTTGATCGCGTCTTGCGACAAAATCACGCGGCGGCGTAGCACCCCACCCAAATACCACGAAAAGCCCAAGAGGCTCACGGCCACCAGCGTGACCAGCACAATGAGTTGGGTGCTGGTGCTGCTGGCGTTTTGTTGCATGCTGAGTTGCTCTTGCGCCAGGCGCTCGCCCTGGCGCTTGGTTTCAGCGGCCAAAGCGGTCAGCAAGACGTTGCGTGCCGGAATTGTTTTGGCCACCAAAAACTCGAAGGCCTCGTCTTTTCTACCTTCTTGAATCAGGCGGATGTTGGCCTCGCCCGTTTCCCAAAAGGCTTTGATCTGTGGCACGAGCTTGTCGTAAGCCTCTTGACCGTTTTGGTCGTTGAGGTTTTTCTTGTAATCGGCCAAGGTTTTTTCAATGCTGCGGCGCTTGTCGCCCACATCGGCCAGCGTTGCCGACAGGTCGTTGCTGTTTTTCACCAGCATGGCATGACGCAGCTGCAAAGACACGCGCGTCACATCCAGCTCAAGCGATGAGATGCGCAACAGTTGGCCGGTGCGCCCGCCGCCCTCGTTGTGCGAGGGGCTGTAGGTGTTGGCAGAGAAGTAGGCCTCGATGGCCACGCCCACCAGGGCGACCACGAGCACGAAAGACATCGTGTAGAGGCGTTTGCTGAGGCCGAAATTAGATAAGAAGTTCATGGGAGCACTCTTGGGTTTAGTGGCGGGTCATGGTGATGAGGCCCATGTCGCTGCTGCGCATGAGTTTTTCGATGTCCAGCAAAATCAGCATGCGGTCTTTGACCGTGCCGATCGCCAGCAGGTGTTCTGCATTGATGGCAATGCTCAGGTCAGGAACCGGACGCATCTCTTGCGGGGTCAGGGTGATGACGTCAGACACCGCATCAACGACCATGCCAATCACGTGTTCGTCGATGTTGAGCACAATCACCACGGTGAATTCGTCGTAGCTGGCCTGCGCCAGGTTGAACTTCATGCGCATGTCAACGATGGGCACGATCACCCCACGCAGGTTGACCACGCCTTTGATGAAGCCCGGTGAGTTGGCGATCTGGGTCGGCTCTTCGTAAGAGCGGATTTCCTGGACCTTCAATATGTCAATGCCGTACTCTTCCTGCCCAAGCTTGAAGGCCAGAAATTCTCGCAAATGCGTGGCAGCGTGGGCTGCTGTGGTGGGCGAGCCGGATTGAATCCTGGGATTCATGGCGGGGTCCTCGTGGTGGGTAGATGCTTCATTCTGAGCGTTTCACACCAGAGCGTGGGGCAAAACAAAGCCCTGTTTCCCCAACTGTTTCCCCTACCAGCACCAAGGATTTTCCCAGGGGTGTGCCCGCGGTGATCGGGCGATGCGCTGGGTCTTGTTAAGCGCTGCGCCCCTGCTCGCTGGCGCCTTGCATGCCTAAGCGCTAATCCCTTGCTGGGGGGCTTGCCGCAGCTTAGAAAGACTCCCAGTCCGCGTCGTTGTCTTTGCTGGCGGGTGATGTGGGTTTGATGGCCGATTTATTTGCTGCTTTGTTCGCCGGCTTGAAGGCCGGTGCCGTAGGCATGAAAGACGATTTGGCTGAGCCAAAGTTGGCATTGAAGTTCAGGCCGGCCGAGCTGGCGTTTGACTTTGCGGCCAAAGCGCTTGCTGTACCAGAGGCGTAAGATCCCCCACCCGTCCCACCTACTGCCCCACCTTGCCCAAGCTTGAACACCGCCACAGCCTGCACCAACTCCTGGGCCTGCGAGCGCAAGCTCGATGCTGCTGCTGACATCTCTTCGACCAGCGCTGCGTTTTGCTGCGTGGCCTGGTCCATCTGCGTGACCGCCTCACCCACCTGACTCACACCTGCGCTTTGCTCAGCGCTGGCCGCGCTGATCTCACCCATGATGTCAGCCACACGGCGAATTGAATTGACAATCTCCTCCATGGTCGAGCCCGCTTGGCCCACCAAAGTGCTGCCCATCTCCACCCGGTCCACGCTGGCCGTGATGAGCGACTTGATCTCCTTGGCCGCCTCGGCACTGCGACCGGCCAAGTTACGCACCTCCGAGGCCACCACCGCAAAGCCTCGGCCTTGCTCACCAGCGCGCGCAGCTTCCACCGCCGCATTGAGCGCCAAGATGTTGGTTTGGAACGCAATGCCATCAATCACACTGATGATGTCGGCAATCTTGCGGCTCGCATCGTTGATGCCCTTCATGGTGTCAACCACCTGCGAGACCACCTGACCGCCTTGCAAAGCCACGGTCGACGCACTTTGGGCCAATTGGTTGGCCTGACGCGCGTTGTCAGCGTTTTGACGCACGGTGGAGCTCAGCTCCTCCATAGACGCTGCGGTTTCTTCCAAGGCACTGGCCTGGCTTTCGGTGCGCGCACTCATGTCGGAATTGCCCTGAGCAATCTGGGTGCTGGCCGTGGCCACCGAATCAGAACTTTGGCGCACGGTGGTCACGATGCGAGAAAGGGCGTTTTGCATCTCCTCAAGTGAAGAGAGCAGGGGCGTGAACTCGTCGTTTTCTTGGTCGTTGATGCGCACGGTCAGGTCGCCGTCGCGCACGCGGTTGGCAGCCTCGCGCGAGGCGTTCACCCGCCGCTGCAAGGTGTTGCCCAAGTACCAAGAAAACCCCATCAAGCTCGCCACCACCAAGCCCACCATGACAATGAGCTGCATGCTCGTGGCGTGGGCGTTTTCTTGCATGGTCACTTGCTCTTGCAAGAGGCGATCACCTTGGCGCTTGGTTTCACCGGCCAAAGCGGTGAGCAAGAGGTTGCGTTGGGGAATGGTCTTGGCCACCAAAAACTCGAAGGCCTCGTCTTTTTTACCCTCTTGAATCAAGCGCACATTGGCAGCACTGCACTCCCAAAAGTCTTTGACCAGCGGCGAAAACTTGGCAAACGCGTCGTGCCCGCTTTTGTCTTTGAGGTTTTTCTCATACGCCACCAAAGTCTCTTCTATGTGCCGACGCTTGTCGCCAATATCTCCCAAGGTGGCCGCCAAATCGTTGCTGGTTTTGACCAGCAGGGCATGGCGCAGCTGCAAAGACATGCGGGTCACATCCAGTTCGATGGACGAGATGCGCAAGAGCTGCCCCGTGCGCCCGCCGCCCTCCAAATGCGTGGGGCTGTAGGTGTTGGCATACAAATAAGCCTCGACGGCCAAGCCTGTGAGCGCCACCATGATGACGAAGGACATGGCATAGAGCCGTTTGGTGATGCCAAAGTTGGAGAAAAAGTTCATGGGACGCTCTGGAGGTGGGGTGGTGTTGTCAAACCCCGTGGGTGGCTGCGCATGCCCTGTGCATGCTGCGGCCCTTTAAAATGCACCACCCACCCACCAGGTCAGCCAGCACGCGCTTGTGCATGGCGCAAGCGGCGAGGCGAACCGGAGGGTGAGATTGAATCCTGAGATTCATGACGAGGTCTTCATGGTGGGCTGTGCTGAATTCTGGGGTCTTTTGGAAAAACTATAGGCCAGAACAAGCCCATATTATTTCCTATATACCCAGAATTTATCGGCATTTTTTCCCCACTATGAAATCCATTCGTCTCAAAGAAGGCAAAGAGCGCTCTTTGCAACGCCGCCACCCCTGGGTGTTTGAATCGGCCATTGCCAAGGGCAGCGCCGATGCGGGCGAAACCGTGCGCATCACTGCTGCCGATGGCCGTTTTTTGGCTTGGGCGGCCTTCAGCCCCAGCTCAAAAATCCGCGCCCGGGTCTGGAGTTTTGACGAGGCGCAGCGCATTGACGCTCCTTTTTTAGAAGCGGCAGTGCAAGCATCCGTGCGGGCTAGAGTGGGTTTTGATATAAAAAGCGACAGCGCCAGGTTGGTTCACGGAGAGTCCGATGGCTTGCCTGGCTTGATCGTGGACCGGTACGGCGACACCTTGGTGGCGCAGTTTTTGTCAGCGGGGGTGGAGCGCTTCAAGCCGGTGTTGGCCGATGCGCTGCTGGCGGCCACGGGCTTGCACAAGCTCTATGAGCGCTCGGACACCAACGCCCGCGCGCTCGAGGGTTTGCCGGAGGCCACCGGTTGGCTGCGCGGCGACGGGCCCACCGACATGGTTATTGAAGAGTTCGACCACCAGCACCGCTGGCGCTTGGGGCTGAGCATCGCCCAGGGCCACAAAACCGGCTTTTACCTCGACCAGCGCGACAGCCGCCTGAGCTTTGCCCACACCGTGCGTCGCTTAAAGGCCAAGCGGGTGTTGAACTGCTATTGCTACACCGGCGGCTTCACGGTGGCGGCTTTGGCGGGCGGGGCCGCGCATGTGGTGTCGGTGGACTCTTCTGGCCCGGCTTTGGCGCAGGCACGCGCCAATGTGGCCTTAAATGGCTTTGATGAGAGCAAATGCGTCTTTTTAGATGCAGATGTCAACGCCACGCTGCGACAACTCGGTGAGCAAGGCGAGGTGTTTGATGCCATCGTGCTCGACCCGCCCAAATTTGCGCCCACTGCGGCGCATGCCGAGCGCGCCGCGCGGGCCTACAAAGACATCAATCGCCTGGGTCTGAAGTTGCTTGCACCCGGTGGTGTGCTTTTCACGTATTCGTGTTCGGGCGGCATCAGTGCCGATTTGTTCCATAAAATCGTGGCTTCTGCAGGATCTGACGCTAACGTGAATGGGTACATCACCCAGCGCCTGGGTGGCGCCCCCGACCACCCCATGACCCTGAACTTCCCCGAGGGCGAGTACCTCAAGGGCCTGGTGGTGCAGCGCACGGGCGCTGTTGCTGGCCTACCTGCTTAAGCCGTGCACACGGGTTGTGTGACCTTGTCCGCACAAATCCCGGGAAAACCCTCGAAAATACCTTTCAACACATTGAGAAAGCTTTGCCCATGTCTTTGATTCCTGCCACCATCCTCACCGGTTTTTTGGGATCGGGCAAAACCACCTTGCTCAAACGCGTGCTCGAAGAAGCGCACGGCCAGAAGATCGCCGTCATTGAGAACGAGTTTGGCGAAGAAAACATCGACAACGAGATTTTGGTGGCCGACACCAACGAGCAAATCATCCAGATGAGCAACGGTTGCATTTGCTGCTCGATCCGCGAAGACTTGCGCGCCACGTTGCAACTGCTGGCAGCCAAAAAGCGCAAGGGCTTGCTGGACTTTGACCGCGTGGTGATTGAAACCACCGGCCTGGCCGACCCTGGCCCCGTGGCGCAAACCTTTTTCATGGACGACGAGATTGCCGAGAGCTTTTTGCTCGACTCTATCCTCACCCTGGTGGATGCCAAACACGCGGCCCAGCAACTCAACGACCGCCAAGAGGCGCGCCGCCAAGTGGGCTTTGCCGACCAGATTTTCATCAGCAAAACCGATTTGGTGAGCGCTGAAGAAACCGATGCGCTGATGCACCGCTTGAAGCACATGAACCCGCGCGCGCCCCAAAAAGCGGTGCATTTCGGCGAGGTGGCCATCAAAGACGTGTTTGACCTGCGTGGCTTTAACCTCAACGCCAAGCTCGACATCGACCCTGACTTCCTGAGCGAAGGGCATGACCACGGCCATGACCACCACGATCACGATCACGCGCATGGTGAGCACTGCAACCACCCCTCTCACCAGCATGACCACGAACAGGGTCACGGCCACCACCATCACCACGATGACGATGTGAAGAGCTTTGTGTTTCGCTCCGAGCGCGCCTTCGATCCGGCCAAGCTCGAAGACTTTTTGGGCGCGATCGTGAACATCTACGGCCCGCGTATGCTGCGCTACAAAGGTGTGCTGAATATGAAGGGCACCGAGCGCAAAGTTATTTTTCAGGGGGTGCACCAACTCATGGGCAGCGACCTGGGCCCCGAGTGGGGCAAGGACGAAACGCGCATCAGCAAAATGGTGTTCATTGGCCTGGATTTGCCCCGCGACATCTTTTTGCAGGGCCTTGAGCAAAGTCTGGTTTGAGGGCCTGTCTCATAAAGGCTGTACACTCGCCGGCCAAGTCGGTCGATAGATTGCCCTCATGGCTTCCCAGCGACCGGTGAGGCCGGATTACGCCTGAGAACAAAATCCGTGTCCTGTGTCCCAGCTAGGCTGGGTGCAGGCTGAGAATGAGGAGAGGTGATCGTGTCGACTCAAGCCAAAACTGCTGCCGCCCAAGCCAAGGCCAAGGCCGCTGCCAAAGCCGTGGTGAAAACCGCGGGTAAATCAGCGCCCAAAGCTTCGAGTGTGGCCAAAGCCGCGAGCAAGTCTGCAGCTCAACCTGCAGCCAAGCCCGCCAGCAAGCCCGCTGCCAAGCCTGTGCCCAAAAGCGCCTCGACAGCGTCGGTGAAGGCCGTCAAGCCGGCACCTGCCAAAGCGTCGCCTAAAGCAGCTAGCAAAGCCACGGCCAAAACGGTTGCCAAACCTGCTCCCAAGCAGGCGGCGAAGGTGGCCCCCAAGGCAAGCCCGAAGGTGACGCCAAAGGCCGCCCCCAAGGCGGCCCCAAAAGCGACCGAGAAAGCGACCCCGAAAGCGCTTGCTCAGCCTGTTTCCAAGTCCAAGGCACCGACCAAGGCCACGACCACCGCAGCTCGATCTGCCAACTTACCAGCCACCAAGGCTGCTGCGAAAGACATTGTGAAAGCTGTTGCGAAAAAAGCGGTGACATCACCGGCCCCTGCCAAATCAGCGGCTGCGGCCAAGTCAGCCACCCCCGTGGTGGCCAAGGACAAAACGGCCAAGGCGCCTGTGCAAGCCCCTGCGAAAGCATCGGCCAAAGCACCTGCTAAAGCCCCCGCTAAATCCCCTGCTAAGGCGGCTCAACCGGCCGCGGCTCCACCCAAGGCAGCTGAAAAACCCACCACAGACGCTGCGCCAGCCGTTAAAGTCAGCACCGGTTCTGCGGTGTTGATGCCCATAGGCACAGCGTCCTCAGGCGGTATTCCGCGCGCCGGGCGGCCTTCTTCGCGTCTGGCCTCGCTGACGGTTCCCTCCATGGCCCAAGCCGTGGCGTCCACCGCAGCCAAGGCCAGCTACGCCAAGCTGGAAACCGGCCCCGTCATTGTTCCTCCTTTGCCTTCGAGCATTAAAAAAGACCCCAAATTGGCTAACAACTGGAAAACCACGCCCGCTGATCAACTGACCGACGCCGAATTGATGGCGATGCCGGAAGACGAGTACATGAACGACAAGCA
>DKJZ01000104.1 GCA_002454975.1 Hylemonella sp. UBA6679 | reverse complement strand
GCCCACGGTGCTCATGTGGTAGCCAGGTGTACCTTCGACTTCCCAATCGAGTTCGGTGGGGAACGGGCCACCGCCCACGCGGGTGCAATACGCTTTGGTGATGCCCAACACATAGTGCAACATGCCCGGCCCCACGCCTGAGCCTGCCGCAGCGTTGCCTGCCACGCAGTTGCTCGAGGTCACGTAGGGGTAGGTGCCGTGGTCCACATCGAGCAAGGTGCCCTGGGCGCCTTCAAACAGCAGGTTGTCGCCGCGGGCGTGCGCTTCGTTGAGTTCGCGCGAGACATCGGCCATCATGGGCTTGAGCATGGCTGCGTGCTGCATGGCTTCGTTATAAACAGCGTCAAACTGCACCTCGCCATTGGCCATGTAGGGCTTGAGCGCATCACCAAACGTGAAGCTTTTCGAGCCCAAATACGTGGTGAGCACATGGTTGTGCAGGGCCAAGAGTTCACGCAGCTTGTTGGCAAAACGCTCGGGGTATTTCAGGTCTTGCACACGGAGGGCACGGCGGGCAATTTTGTCCTCATAGGCCGGGCCAATGCCGCGGCCGGTGGTGCCGATTTTCTCGGTGCCACCCTGCTCGCGCGCGGCTTCACGGGCCACGTCCAGCGCGGCATGGAAAGGCAAAATCAGCGGGCAAGCTTCGCTGATGCGCAGGCGCGAACGCACCTCCACGCCGGCTTTTTCCAGGCCAGCAATTTCTTCAAACAACTTGGCGGCGGAGAGCACCACCCCGTTGCCAATGAAACACTTCACGCCGGGGCGCATGATGCCGCTGGGGATGAGGTGCAGGGCAGTTTTCACACCGTTGATGACGAGGGTGTGGCCCGCGTTGTGGCCGCCCTGAAAGCGCACCACGCCTTGGGCGGATTCGGTGAGCCAGTCCACGAGTTTGCCCTTGCCCTCGTCGCCCCACTGGGTACCGACCACCACCACGTTGCGACCCTGGGCCGCGGCTTTGTTGTTACTCATGTTGTCAACTTTTTAAATGGCTTGCACAACCCAGTGTCCGCCGGCTTGCACCAGCACACGGTCGCAATTGAACTCGTCGATTTCCTGCTCGTGACCGGGCAGCACACACACCACCGTCTCGCCCTGGCTGCGCAAGCGCGCCACGGCAGCACGTAAATCTGTGGCCTCGCCCCAAGGGGCACGAATGGCGGTGCGCAAAGCAGGCTTGGGCACCACGCCGACCAAGGCTTTGAGGTCCAGGCTAAAGCCCACCGCAGGGCGTTTGCGGCCAAACACCGCGCCGACCTCGTCGTAACGACCGCCGCGCACCAGCGCGTCGGCGCCACCAGGCACAAACATGGCAAAACGCACGCCACTGTAATAGGCGTAGCCACGCAGGTCGGCCAGGTCAAAGCTCAGGTTCAAGCCCTGCAGGTGACCGGCAAGCCACGCCAGTTCGTCCAAAGCCTGGGTGATGGCTGGCAAGACAGGCAAACGTTGGCGTGCTTGCGCCAGCACGCCGGCATCGCCGTACAAATCCACCAGGGCCAACAGACCCGAACGGTGGGCTTCGGGCAAGCCAGCCGTGAGGGCCTGCAAAGCCACTTGGTCTTTGGCGCACAGGGCGTCATGCACCGCGTGGCGCTGCTCATCGCTCAGGCTGTGGCCATCGAGCAAAGCCGCCACGATGCGGGCATCGGCCAGGTCCACCGTCACCGGGCCAGCTTTGGCAGCGGCCAGGCAGTCCAGCGCGAGTTGGAGAATTTCCAGGTCGGCTTCGAGGCCGGCATGGCCAAAAATTTCAGCACCCAGCTGCAGCGGCTCGCGGGTGGCGTGCGGGGCGGCTGGACGGGTGTGCAGCACCGGGCCGCAATAGCACAGGCGCGCCACACCTTGGCGGTTGAGCAAGTGGGCGTCAATACGGGCGACCTGGGGCGTGCTGTCGGCGCGCAGGCCCAGGCTGCGGCCTGAGAGCTGGTCGACGAGCTTGAAGGTTTGCAACTCCAGCGTCTGGCCCGTGCCTGACAACAGCGAGTTCAGGTGCTCCAGCAGCGGGGGCATGACCAGTTCATAGCCATAGCCACGGGCCGCATCGAGCAGATCGCGACGAAGTTCTTCGATGTGGCGCGCCTCAGAAGGCAAGACATCGGCAATGTGATCCGGCAGGACCCAGGCGGACATGTGGACGGTGGGAGGCTGTTAAAAACGAGATTTTACCGGTCTGGCGCGGCCGATCCGGCGCCGAGGTGCGGTAGAGCAAAGAAAATTGCACGAAAACCGTGCAGATGTTGCCAATCAGGCCAGCAGCAACAGGATCAACAGACCAGCCAGAATGCTGCCCAGCCCGAAAAAGCGAATTTGCCCATCGCTCATGCGCATGATTTGCGCAAACAAATTGCGCCAGCCCGTGGGTGAAATGAAGGGGTACAACCCTTCAAGCACCAGCATCAGGGCCAGCGCCGCCCACAGGAGGTCGCTGTCCACGCTTATTTTTTCGCTGACGGGGCAACTTGTCCGCGGAAGTTCTTGAAGAACTCCGAGCCAGACGGGTCCACCACCATCACATCGCTCTTCTTGGCAAAGCTCGATTTGTAGGCTTCCAGGCTGCGGTAAAACTGCGCAAACTGGGGGTCGCGACCAAACGACTCGGCGTAAATCTTGGAGGCTTCGGCATCGCCCTCGCCCTTGATTTTTTGCGCGTCGCGGTAAGCGTTGGCAATGGTCACCTCGCGCTGGCGGTCGGCATCGGCGCGGATTTTTTCGCCTTCAGCCGCACCAGTGGAGCGCAACTCGTTGGCCACGCGCTTACGCTCGGCCTCCATGCGGCGGTAGACCGACTCGGTGATGGCGTCCACGTAATCGGCGCGGGTGATGCGCACATCCACCACATCAATGCCCCAGGGCTTGGCGCCTTTGACTTTTTCGAGCACTTCTTTTTTGACGTCTTCCATCAAAGCTTCGCGCTTGAGCGAGAGCAGCTCTTTGACGGTGCGTTTGTTGATTTCCTCTTGGAAAGCATTGCGCACCACGCGGTTGAGCTGGCTCGCACCTGCGGCCTCGTCCAAGCCCACATTGCGGATGTACTCGCTGGGCTCGGTGATGCGCCAGCGCACATACCAGTCGATCACCACACGTTGCTTTTCAGCGGTGAGCATGGGCTCGGTGTCCACGCTGTCGAGGGTGAGCAAACGCTTGTCGATGTAGCTGACGTTTTGGAACGGTGGGGGCAGCTTGATGTTCAAGCCTGGTTCGGTGATCACTTCTTTGATCTGACCCAGGGCATACACCACGCCAAACTGGCGCTGGTCCACCACAAACAACATGGAGCTGGCCAGGGCCAAAGCCACCAGCACCGAAGAAAAAATTAAGCCAAGCCGGTTCATCTGGCTCTCCTAGCGTGAGTCACGGTCGCGTGAGCGGCCGCCGTCCCGGTTGCGCACATCGGCGCTTGGGGTGGTGGGGGTGGCAGCAGGCGTGGGCGCTGCTGGCAAAGTCAGGTTGGGGGGCACATCGCCCGCGCTCATTTGCATGATCTTGTCCAGGGGCAAGTACAGCAGGTTCGAGCCGTTGTGCGAATCGACCATGACCTTGGTCACGCTGCTGTAAATTTGCTGCATGGCATCGGTGTAGAGGCGGTCGCGGGTGACTTGTGGCGCTTTTTGGTACTCGTTGAGCACCGAGCGGAAACGCTGCGCATCACCTTGGGCCTGCGACACGATGCGCGATTTGTAAGCCTGCGCTTCCTCATTCAAACGCGAGGCTGAACCCTGCGCGCGGGGAATCACGTCGTTGGCATAGGCCTGCGCCTCGTTTTTGGCGCGCTCGCGCTCTTGGCCGGCTTTGAGCACGTCGTCAAACGCGGCCTGCACTTGCTCGGGCGGACGCACACCACCCTGCTGCAAGTTGATGCCCACCACCTCAATGCCCACTTTGTAGCGGTCCAGGATGTTTTGCATCAGCTCGCGCACGCGCGGGGCGATTTGGTCGCGCTCTTCAGACAAAGCCGAGTCCATCTTCATCTTGCCCACCACCTCACGCACTGCGGTTTCAGCGGCTTGCACCACGGCCTCACCTGGGTTGCGGCTCTCAAACAAATAGGCACGTGCATCGCTCAAGCGGTACTGCACAGCAAACTTGATCTCAACGATGTTCTCGTCTTCGGTCAACATGGCCGACTCGCGCAGGCCCGTGGCTTTGATGACAGCATCACGGCCCACGTCCACCGAGCGAATTTGGGTCACAAAAATGAGTTCGTGTTTTTGGATGGGGTAAGGCACACGCCAGTTGAAACCCGCACCCACCGTGGACTTGTACTTGCCAAACTGCGTGATGACGGCCTGCTGACCCTCTTGCACAATGAAAAAGCCAGTGCCGAGCCACAACAGCAGCAGCACCGCAGCAATCACACCCACACCCAGACGGGCGTTTTTGAAGTCAGGCAAACCTGGGCCGCCGCTGCCGCCCGAGCCAGAACCGCCCCCGCGTTGCCCGCCAAACAGGCCGCCAAGCTTGCGGTTGAAGTCGCGCCAGAGCTCGTCCAAATCCGGCGGGCCTTGGGTGGCACCGGCTGGGCGCTGGCGCCCACCGCTCGGACCTGGCCGAGGTGGCGTGGTGTTGGGGTTGGGATTGGCGTGGGGGGTCGATCCACCCGCAGCATCGTTGGTCTCGCCGCTGTTATCGGACGCGCCGCTGTTGCTGTTGCTGTCGCCACCGCGCCCCCAACGGGGATCGTTGAGGTTGAACATGCCACGCAAACGACCGGCAAGGCCCGTGCTGGCGCTCAGGCTCGGTCGAGCGAGTTGTCTTGGATCTGGTAGGTTGAATTTCATATCAAGTTTCTTGATGTTGCCCCGATTGTGCCCAATCGTCAGTAGCCATGGTGAGCACAGGGGACTCTGCGCCGGCCGGCGCCATGTCCGGGGCTATGGCCAGCGCAGCGAGTTGCTGACGCAGCGCTGGCAAACCGGCCCCGGTGGCGGCACTTAAAAACAAACGCGGGGTGGGCACGCCGTCGAGGTCGTAGACATCCTGCGTGAGCAAGGGGGCTTTGTCTGCGGGCAATGCGTCTGCCTTGTTAAAAATCAGCAATTGGGGGATGTCACCCGCGCCAATCTCGCGCAGCACGTTTTGCACCTGGGTGATTTGCTCAGGAAAATCGGGGTTAGATGCATCGACCACATGCAGCAACAAATCGGCGTCCACCGCCTCTTGCAAGGTGGCCTGAAAAGCATCGATCAGGCCGTGTGGCAAATCACGAATGAAACCCACGGTGTCTGACAGCGACACACTGCGCCCAGCCTCACCCAAGTACAGCTGGCGGGTGGTGGTGTCAAGGGTAGCAAACAACTGGTCGGCCGCGTACGCACGCGCCTTGACCAGCGCGTTGAACAGCGTGGACTTGCCCGCGTTGGTGTAGCCCACCAAGGAGATGTTGAAGGCGTCACGCCGCTCGCGTTGGCGACGCTGGGTTTGGCGCTGGCGCTTGACCTTCACCAAACGCTCTTTGGTGCGCTTGATGGATTCATTGATCATGCGGCGGTCCAGCTCAATTTGCTTCTCACCTGGGCCGCCACGCACACCGGCGCCACCGGTTTGGCGCTCCAAGTGCGACCAACGGCGAACCAAACGGGTGCTGAGGTACTGCAAACGGGCAAGTTCGACCTGCAATTTGCCCTCGTGGCTGCGGGCGCGCTGGGCAAAGATTTCCAGAATCAAGAGCGTGCGGTCGTTGACCGGCAGCTCCATGTGCCGCTCAAGGTTACGCTGCTGGGCCGGGCTGAGGGACTGGTCAAACAGCACCTCTTGCGCGCCATGCGCTGCGGCCATCATTTTGATTTCGTCGGCCTTGCCCGTGCCGACGAACAGCGCGGCATCGGGGGCTCGGCGCTTGCAGCTGATGCGCGCCACCGGCGTCATGCCGGCAGTTTGCGCCAACTGGCCAAGCTCGTCGAGCTCAGCGTCGAAATGGGGCAAGCCAAGATCCACACCCACCAAAATGACGGGCGTGACCGGGCGTTGGGAGGCTGTCAAATGCGCAGGTGAGCTCAGGCAGACGCGGCCGCTGGTTCGCCCTCGCCAGAGGAGAAGTTAACCGCGCGACCAGGAACAATGGTGGAGATGGCGTGCTTGTAAACCATTTGCGTCACGGTGTTGCGCAGCAGCACCACGTACTGGTCGAAAGACTCGATTTGTCCCTGGAGCTTGATGCCGTTGACCAGGTAAATCGACACCGGCACGTGCTCACGACGCAGGGTGTTGAGGAACGGGTCCTGGAGAAGTTGGCCTTTGTTGTTCATGGTGGTCATCACGGTATGGTCCGTGTTCAAAAAATAAGAAAGTGGACATTAACACAGTCGTGTCAACTTAAAGCGACTAAGGACAAAAAACTTTAAATTGACACAAGCTATCCGGCCTGTTCAAGGGATCAGCGCGCAGTTCAGGCGTCTTTGTCAGCAAACGGGTTGGCGCTGGTCTTGAGCTCAATGCGCAGCGGTGTGCCCACCAGCTTGAACTCTTTGCGAAAACGCCCTTCCAAAAAGCGCTTGTAAGCATCGGTCACATGCTCGAGCGAGTTGCCGTGAATCACGATGACCGGCGGGTTCATGCCGCCTTGGTGGGCGTAGCGCATTTTCGGGCGGTGCATGCCCGCTTTTTTGGGCGCCTGGAACTGCACCGACTCAATCAGCAAACGCGTGAGCACCGGGGTGGACATTTTGCAGAAGGCCGAGGCGTGCGCCTGGGCAATCGAGGTCCACAGCGGCCCCAAGCCCTGACGCTTTTGCGCCGAGATGAAATGCAGGTTGGCAAACTTCAAAAACGTCAGCCGCGTCTCGATGGAGCGCTGCACCAACTCGCGCTGGTAGTCGTCCACCGTGTCCCATTTGTTCACGGCCAGCACCACGGCGCGGCCAGACTCCAAGATGTAGCCCGCGATGTGCGCGTCTTGGTCGGTCACGCCCTGGGTGGCGTCGAGCAACAACAACACCACATCGGCCGACTCGATGGCCTGCAGGGTTTTAACGACCGAGAACTTCTCAATCGCCTCAAACACTTTGCCTTTGCGGCGCAGGCCAGCGGTGTCGATCAATTCAAACTTTTGACCGTTGCGCTCAAACGGCACGGTGATCGCATCGCGCGTGGTGCCGGGCATGTCAAAGGCCACCAGGCGCTCTTCGCCCAGCCAGGTGTTGATCAGCGTGGACTTGCCCACATTGGGCCGCCCCGCCACTGCCAGCTTGATGACACCAGGTGTTTTTTCCTCGGCTGCCTCATCAACGTCAGGCAGGTGCAGGGGCTCCAAAGCCAGGTCCACCAGCGAGCGGATGCCCTGCCCGTGCGCGGCTGACACTGGGTGCACCTCACCGAGGCCCAGCTCATAAAACTCGGAGAGCTGCATGCCCTCTTTCATGCCTTCGGCCTTGTTGGCCGTGAGGATGGTGGGTTTGCCCAGCTTGCGCAGGTACTTGGCAATGTCGTGGTCTTGCGCAGACAGGCCCAGTCGGGCGTCCACCACAAAAATCACCACATCGGCCTCGGCCACGGCTTGGCGGGTTTGTTTGGCCATCTCTTTGAAGATGCCCGAGCCCGCGTCGGGCTCAAAGCCGCCGGTGTCGATCACGATGTACTCGTGCTTGCCCTGTTTGCCGTTGCCGTAATGGCGGTCGCGCGTCAGGCCAGCGAAGTCCGCCACGATGGCGTCGCGCGTCTTGGTCAGACGGTTAAACAGGGTCGATTTGCCCACATTGGGGCGGCCCACCAGGGCCAGAACAGGTTTCATCAGTTGCCCGGTCGCAGTCCGGCCACCAGGCCTTTGGCGGTGACCACCACCACGGTGTTGGCAGCCAGCACCGGGGTGCTGATGACCGCAGAGCCATCCAGGCTGATGCGGCCCAGAGGCTCACCCGCTTCCTGGGACATGGCATGCACAAAGCCCTGGGCGTCGCCCACCACCACCCCTGCGCCAATGGCCAAGGGCGCGGTCAAACCGCGGTAACGCAGTGCCTGCGTGGACCACAAACGCTCGCCGTCACTGCGACGCCAAGCGCCCAAGGTGCCGTCTTCGTCGGTGCCGTAAATTTGGCGCGCATCACCTGCCAAGCCCACCGAACCCGACGAGGGCTTGGTCCAGGTCAGGGTGCCGCGGGCAGCGTTGGCGCAACCCACAGCCGCTTGGAAAGCGCGCACGCACACCTCATCGCCCAAGCGGGCAGCCGGGGCCACCAAGTCCACCAATCGCTCGACGTCGTTGGTGCCGCGGGGCGAGGCAATCGGCGCCTCCCAGCGAATGCTGCCATTGAGTGGGTTCAAGCCGACGAGCTTGCCTGACAAGCCCGTGACCAGGGTGTCGCCCACCGCCATCAACACGCCGGCTTGGCGCAAGATCAGAGGTTCACCGGCACGCTGTTGGTTCCACAAACGGCGGCCCGAGGCGCCGTCAAAGGCGCTCACCGAGCGGTCGGCGCCCAGCACAAACACGCGGCCACCGGCCACCAGGGGCGCAGTTTGGCTCGCCGCACCGAGACGGGTTCGCCAAATTTCTTTGCCTGCCTCCAGTGCCACCAGTTCGTTGTTGCGGGTGATCACGGCCGCGCGGCTGCCATCAAAGCCCACACCAGCGCTCAAGGCCTCGGCGGCAGAGGCGCGCCACAGGGGCTTGCCGGTGCTCACATCGAGCACCACCACCTCACCTTTGTCGTCGGCCACAGCCGCGGCATTGCCCTGCACTTTGACCTCAAGCGGAAAGCTCACCGGGTTCAAGCCAGCAGACCACACCATGTTGATGCGCATGCTTTGTGGGGCTGCGCCCAAGGGCGTGGGAGACGGGCGGCTCGAGGTGCTTGAGCAAGCCCCGAGCAAAACCAGGGCACCCAGGGCCAGCAGTGTTTGCGTGGCGCGCCGGCTCAGGGCAAGCTGGGTGGCCCTCACTTGGCAGCTCCAATGGCAATTTTGTCAGCCTGTGGGCCCGCACCCAGTGCAATGAGTTTGACTTCCACCAGGCGGCGGTAGTCCATGCGGTCGTCCATGGCCTTGTAGGCACGGGTGTAAGCCTCCACAGCGCGGGCTTTTTGGTCTTGGGCCAGGAAAATGTCGCCACGGCGGTCGTCAGCCAGGGGGGCAAAAGCAGCCGGAAAATCAGCACCCAAAGTTTTGAGCGCATCGTCGTAGGCTTTGGCATCGAGTTGCAAACCAGCCAAGCGCAAGCGCGCCAGGGACGCACAGCCCTCATCGCCCGACTTGTCTGCCACCCAGCGCAAGGCCGCCTGGGCCTGCTCGGGCTTGCCCGCCTGAGCGTAAAGCTTGCCTGCCATCAAGCCGGCTTGGTGGGCATACAGGTGCGAACCAAATTTGTCTTTGATGTCGGCCAGAGCGCGGTCCACACGGGTGATGTCGCCACTGCGGGCCACGCGCTCGAACTCCTCGAACATGGCCGCGGCCTTGGTGGCCTCGCTGCGCTGCCAGTACTGCCAGCCGTTCCAGCCCGCCACGCCCAGCAACACCACCAACAGCACGTTGGTGATGAAGTTGCCGTAGCTTTTCCAGAAATGCTTGAACTGGTCAAGCTGTTCTTGTTCTTCGAGGTCGAGGTGAGCCATGTCAGTCTGTAAAGTGAATCGTCGATTGTAGGGCGCGCGCCTGGGCAGTGCCTCAGGCGGCGAGCAAAGCCGCCCAAGCACTGACCTCGCTCAAGGCGCGGGCGCTTTGGGCGCCTGCGCCATCACGCAAGGCCTTGAGCGTGACTTCGCCACGGGCAAGCTCATCTGCTCCGAAAATGAGAGCAAACTTCGCCCCACTGGCGTCGGCTTTCTTGAATTGTGACTTCATGCTGCCCATGCCTTCAGCGTTGCTGGTGTGCATTTGCACCTTCACACCTGCGGCGCGCAAGGCCTGGCAGCACACCATGGCGGTGGGCAAAGCAGCCACGTCCGGAATGATGGCGTAGGCATCCGGCTGAGGCGCATGAATGTCGGTGCCCTGCTCCTTGAGCAACTCCAGCACGCGCTCCACACCCAGCGCCCAGCCCACGGCGGGCGCGGGTTTGCCGCCGATTTGCTCAATCAGGTAGTCGTAACGGCCGCCGCCACAAATCGTGCCTTGCGAGCCCAAGCGGGTGGTCACAAACTCGAACACCGTGAGGTTGTAGTAATCCATGCCACGCACCAAGCGCGGGTTGATGGTGTAGGCCACGCCGTTGGCGTCCAGAATCGCGCGCACCTGCGCCAAGTGCGCCAAAGAGGCCTCACCCAGAAAATCCATCAGCTTGGGGGCGGCTTCCACCAGGGCCTGCATGCTGGGGTTTTTGGTGTCCAGAATGCGCAAGGGGTTGGCGTGCAAGCGGCGCTTGGCTTCCTCGTCGAGCTGGTCGATGTGCTGCTCAAAATACGCAATCAAAGCCGCGCGGTGCAACTTGCGTTCTTGCGGCTGGCCCAGGCTGTTGAGCTCCAGGCGCACATCGCTCAAACCCAAAATTTTCCAGAGCTCGGCGGCCATCAAAATCAATTCAGCGTCCACCTCAGCGCCACCAAAGCCCAGGGCCTCAGCGCCGATTTGGTGAAACTGGCGGTAGCGACCACGCTGCGGGCGCTCATGGCGGAACATCGGGCCCATGTAGTACAAGCGCTTGCCGCCGTCGTAGAGCATGGAATGCTCGGCCACAGCACGCACCACACCGGCGGTGTTCTCGGGGCGCAGGGTGAGCGGCTCGCCGTTGAGGCGGTCGTCAAACGAGTACATCTCTTTTTCAACGATGTCGGTCACCTCACCCAGGCCGCGGATGAACAGCGGCGTGGGCTCCACAATGGGCGTGCGGATGTTGCCGTAGGCGTAGCGCGCCATCAGGGCGCGGACCTGCGCTTCTAACCATTCCCAGCGCGCCGAGTCGGGCGGCAGGATGTCGTTCATGCCTTTGACGGCGGTGATTTTCTCGAACTTTTGCGGGGCGGCTTTGGGGCTGACAGGGGTTGTGGGGGGGGTGGCTTGCTCGGTCATGGGTCAGTCTTGCACGGCGGCTTGCGCCTGGGGGGCGCCAAAGCGCTTGTCGATGTAGGTTTCAACAATTTTCTGGAATTCCTGCGCAATGCCGTCGCCGCGCAGGGTGAGTTTTTTCTCGCCGTCGATGAACACCGGCGCGGCCGGGGCCTCGCCATTGCCGGGCAGGCTGATGCCAATGTCGGCATGTTTAGACTCGCCCGGGCCGTTGACGATACAGCCCATCACGGCCACTTTCATGTTCTCCACGCCTGGGTACTGACGGCGCCACACGGGCATTTGCAGGCGCAAAAAGTCGTCGATTTGCTTGGCCAGTTCTTGGAAAGTGGTGCTGGTGGTGCGACCACAACCTGGGCAAGCGGTGACGCTGGGCACAAACATGCGAATGCCCAGCGACTGCAAAATTTCAGAGGCAATCACCACCTCTTGGGTGCGCGCCTCGCCGGGCTGCGGCGTGAGCGAGACACGGATGGTGTCGCC
>DKJZ01000004.1 GCA_002454975.1 Hylemonella sp. UBA6679 | reverse complement strand
ATGCCGGTCTCGATGATGGTGGAGCACAAGAGCACGTTGCTGCGCTGGGCCACAAAGTCGCGCATCACCGCCTCGAGTTGGCGCTCAGGCATTTGGCCGTGGGCCACCGCTATGCGCGCCTCGGGCAACAGCTCCTCCAATTTGGCGCGGCGGTTCTCAATCGTCTCGACCTCGTTGTGCAAAAAGTACACCTGCCCACCGCGTTTGAGTTCACGCAGCACGGCCTCGCGTATCACGCCATTGCCCTCGGTGCGCACAAAGGTTTTGATGGCCAAGCGGCGTTGCGGCGCGGTGGCAATCACGCTCAAATCGCGCAGGCCTTCCAGGGCCATGCCTAGCGTTCGAGGGATGGGCGTGGCGGTCAGCGTGAGCACATCCACTTCAGCTCGCAAGGCCTTCATGGCCTCTTTGTGGCGCACGCCAAAGCGGTGCTCTTCGTCGATGATGAGCAGGCCTAAATTTTTGAACTGCGTGTTGGGGCTGAGCAGTTTGTGCGTGCCCACCACAATGTCGACCGTGCCGTCGGCAATGCCTTTCATGGCCGCGGTGATTTCTTTGCCGGAGCGAAAGCGGCTCATCTCCGCCACCTTGACCGGCCACTTGCCAAAGCGGTCAACGAGCGTTTGGTAATGCTGCTCGGCGAGTAGCGTGGTGGGCGCCAAAAACGCCACTTGCTTACCGCCGGTGACTGCCACGAAGGCTGCGCGCAAGGCCACCTCGGTTTTGCCAAAACCCACATCGCCACACACCAAGCGGTCCATGGGTTGCGGGCTGATCATGTCTTGAATCACAGCGTGGATGGCGGCCTTTTGGTCGGCGGTTTCTTCAAAGCCGAAGTCGTTGGCAAACACCTCGTAGTCTTTGGGCGAGTAGCGGAACGGGTGGCCTTCACGCGCAGCGCGGCGGGCGTAAATGTTGAGCAGCTCGGCAGCGGCATCGCGGATTTGCTCGGCCGCACGGCGCTTAGCTTTTTCCCATTGGCCTGAGCCGAGTTTGTGCAGGGGCGCTTCATCGGCGCTCACGCCGGTGTAGCGGCTGATCATTTGCAGCTGGCTCACCGGCACATACAGCGTGGCCTGGTCGGCGTATTCCAGGTGCAAAAACTCTTGTTTTTCGGGCTGGCCATCAGCGCCGAGTTGCCCCACATCCATGTTGATGAGGCCGCGGTAGCGCCCAATGCCGTGCGCGCTGTGCACCACCGGATCGCCCACATTGAGCTCGCTCAGGTCTTTGATGAGCGCTTCCACATCGCTGACCTGCTCTTGCTTTTTACGGCGGCGGGTGGTGGCCCCAGCAGCAAACAGCTCGGTCTCGGTGATGAAGTCGATGCCCTGGTCCAACCACGCAAAGCCGGTGCTCAGCGGCGCGGTGGCCATGCCCAGGGCTTCGGTGCTGCTGGTGAATGCTTCGAGCGAATCGAAGACCGGCGGGCTCACGCCACTGGCGCGCAAAAAGTCCAGCAGGCTTTCGCGTCGCCCATCGCTCTCGGCCAGTAACAGCACGCGGTGCTGGGTGTTGCGCAAATGGTTTTTCAGGCGTGAGAGCGGGTCGTCCGCGCCGCGCACCACGGTGAGTTCTTCCAGCGGGCCAAACACCGAGCCCCAGGCGCCTTCGGTGGTGCCAGCGCGCAATGAGAGTTGCGCATGCGCATTGGCTTGTGCGTAAAAACCTTCCGCGTCTAAAAACAGAGCTTCAGGCGGCAGGGCAGGGCGCTCAGGGTCGCCTTGGGCCAGGCGGTAGCGGTCGCGGGTGTCTTGCCAAAAGCGTTGAAACGCCGGCTCCAGGTCGCCATGCAAGACCACGGTGGCGCGGTGCTGCTCATCGCCGCCCAGGTAATCAAACACCGTGGCGGTGTCTTCAAAAAACAGGGGCAGGTAGTACTCAATGCCCGCGGTGGCAATGCCGCTGCCTATGTCTTTGTAAATGCGGCTGCGGGTCGGGTCGCCCTCCAGCAGTTCACGCCAGCGGCGGCGAAAACGGCCACGCGCGGCGTCGTCCATCGGGAACTCGCGACCGGGCAGCAAGCGCACCTCGGGCACGGGGTAGAGGCTGCGCTGGCTGTCGGGGTCGAAGGTGCGGATGGAGTCGATCTCGTCGTCGAACAAATCCACCCGAAACGGCACCAGCGAGCCCATGGGAAAGAGGTCAATCAGCCCGCCGCGCACCGCGTATTCACCCGGGCTTACCACCTGCGAGACGTGGTTGTAGCCGGCCAGCACCAGCTGGGCACGAAAGTCCGCCTCGTTGAGCTGCTGCTTGACCTTGAAGGCAAAGGTGGTCGCCGCCAAAAAGCTCGGGGGTGCCAAGCGGTACAGCGCGGTGGTGGCGGGCATGAGCACCACATCGGCCGTGTCTTGCGGGGCTGACGTTTTACCGTGCTGGTACATGCGCCAAAGCGTGGCCAAACGCTCGCTGATGAGGTCTTGGTGCGGCGAAAACGTGTCGTAAGGCAGGGTTTCCCAGTCGGGGAAGAGGGCGCACTGCAGGTCGGGCTCGAAAAACACGATCTCGTCCATCAGCCGCTGCGCATCGGCCGCGTTGGCGGTGATGACCGCGGTGATGCGCCCGGCTGCTTTTTCGCGCTTGGCCAGTTGGGCCAGCAAGAGGGCATCGGCCGAGCCCACGGGCGTGGGCAGGGTGTAGCGTTTGGCCGGGCTGAGTTTGGGTAAGTCCATAGGTGCAGAAAAGACGAAAACCCCCCGTCGCTGTAACGGGGGGTGGAGGCTTGATTTTACGGGCGCCTAAAATCTCTTGTGTGACTGCTCAACAACCCCACACAGACGCCCAGGGTGCCCCAGCCATTCCTGATGCCGGCACGCCTTCCAGCACCCCGAAGCTGTGGGCGGTCATTCCCTGCGCCGGCACCGGTTCGCGCGCTTTGCGAACGGGCGACAGCGGCCCCAAGCAGTACCAAATGTTGTTGGGGCAGCCGCTGGTGATGCACACCTTGGCCGCCTTTGAGCATGCTGGTTTGGATGGCGTGTTGCTGGTGGTCTCACCGGACGATGATTTTTTTGCTGGCCG
Organism: Hylemonella sp. UBA6679; assembly: GCA_002454975.1. Lineage (GTDB taxonomy): Bacteria > Pseudomonadota > Gammaproteobacteria > Burkholderiales > Burkholderiaceae_C > Hylemonella. The sequence continues at coordinate 48,804 of DKJZ01000004.1, read as the reverse complement.
TGACATGGCGGCCTTTGCTACGCTTTCCATAGCTGCTTGTGGAGGATCTACAAGGGCTCAGAGCGTTTTGAATGGTTTGGATCACATGCTGACCTTGGGTGCCAAACCGCATGATTGGGTGCTGGTCCATGACGCAGCGCGCTGCCTCATCACCCCTGAGCAAATTCGTGCTTTGGTTCAGGCTTGTGCCGACGATGCTGTGGGCGGCCTTTTGGCCTTGCCACTGCCCGACACCTTGAAAGTGGGCACCGGTGACACGGCTCGCGTGGCCCAAACCTTGGATCGCAGTGACAAGTGGCTGGCCCAAACCCCGCAAATGTTCCGCCTGGGCGCTTTGAAGCACGCCATCGAAACCGCGGGAGACAAGGTGACTGACGAGTCCAGCGCCATCGAAGCCCAAGGCTTGCAGCCACTGTTGGTCAAGGGCAGTGCGCAGAATTTCAAGGTCACTTACCCCGAAGACTTCGCGCTGGCTGAAGCGGTCTTGATGGCGCGAGCTTCACAAACGCACAAAAACCCCCACGAAAAAGCACACGGTCAAACAAAGGACACCCCATGAACATCCGTATCGGTGAAGGCTGGGACGTGCATGCCCTGGTGGAGGGCCGACCACTCATTTTGGGGGGCGTGACCATCCCGCACAGCAAAGGCCTGTTGGGCCATTCCGATGCCGATGCCTTGCTGCACGCCATCACCGATGCGCTGTTTGGTGCTGCAGGCTTGGGCGACATTGGCCGGCATTTCCCCGACACCGATGCGAAATTCAAAGACGCGAACTCGGTGGCGCTGTTGCAAGAGGCTTCTCAGCGTGTGCGTGCTCAGGGCTGGCAAATTGGCAATGTGGACAGCACCATCATCGCCCAGTCCCCCAAAATGGCCCCGCACATCCCGGCCATGGTGCAAAGCATCGCCCAGGCCCTGGGCATCGAGCCAGCCCAAGTCAACGTGAAAGCCAAAACCGCTGAAAAAATGGGGCCTGTGGGTGAAGGCCTGAGCATCGAAGCGCGCGCGGTGGTGTTGCTCAACAAGTCCTAAGCCTTCCATCAAGTCATCTTGACATGGTGCAATGGTTGCACTACCATGCCGGTTCTACAGAAATTTTCGGCGTCGCGCGTGGTGATGTACGCAGGTGACCATTTGCTTGCTCATGTGCATGTTCAATTGCGCGATGGTCGGGAATGTACGGTGGAGCTTGACAGTCTGCTGATCGTGGGCAGAGTTGAGGCCCGTGACATCCGTGAGGCTCTGGCTTGGATCGATAAAAACCGTGCGAATTTGCACCTGCGTTGGAGGAGCTTGAACCCATGAGCGAATTTTTCCATCCTCAGTTGTTGTCCGTGGAGGCCTTGAAGCCCTGCCGTTTATCCACGACTTGGAGCACTGGCGAGGTGTTGGACGTTGATGTGGGGCACGTGCTTCGCAAAGTTCCCGCACTCAAGAAAATTCTTGAGCCCAAGGTCTTTGCCAAAGCGCATGTGGCCGAGTGGGGCCACGGCATCGAGTGGTTCGATGCTGAGTTGGGAGCTGACAACGTTTACGCTTGGGCCAAGGAACAGGCCGGGCTGGTCAGCCATCAGATGTTCGGTACGTGGATGCACCGCAACGAACTGTCGCTTAACACTGCAGCAGAGGCGCTGGGCATCAGCCGGCGCATGGTGAGTTATTACCGCACGGCTCAGAAATCCATACCCAGGGCCATTTGGTTGGCCTGCCTGGGTTGGGAGGCCACCCGACCTAAAGCCAAAACACTCCCCATGGCCTTGCCGACAGCCAAAGAATACGCTTTAGCGCACGCTTGATCAGTCAGCGCAGACTTACTGCGCCACCCAACCCCCGTCCATGTTCCAGGCCACGCCGCGCACGTTGTTGCCTGCTGGGCCGCAGAAGAACACCGCCAGGCCACCGAGTTCTTCGGGGGTGGTGAACTGCATGGAGGGTTCTTTTTCGCCCAAGAGCAGCTTTTTGGCCTCTTCGTTGCTCACGCCCAGGGCCGCGGCTTTGGCGTCAACTTGTTTTTGCACCAGGGGGGTCAGCACCCAGCCCGGGCAGATGGCGTTGCAGGTCACGCCGGTGGTGGCGGTTTCCAGGGCGGTCACTTTGGTCAGGCCCACCAGGCCGTGTTTGGCAGCCACGTAGGCCGACTTTTTTGCTGAAGCCACCAGGCCGTGGGCCGAGGACACGTTGATGATGCGTCCCCAATTGGCTGCCTTCATGGCCGGCAGGGCCAGGCGGGTGGCGTGAAAGGCGCTGGAGAGGTTGATGGCGATCACCGCGTCCCAACGCTCCACGGGGAAGTCTTCGATGTTGGCCACGTGCTGGATGCCCGCGTTGTTGACCAGCACATCCACGCGGCCAAATTTGTCGGCGGCAAAGGCCATCATCGCCTCGATCTCGGCGGGCTTGCTCATGTCGGCACCGTGGTAGGCCACTTGCACGCCAGTGGCGGCAATCTCAGCCTGGGCACCCTCCACATCGCCAAAACCGTTCATCACAATGTTGGCGCCTTCCAGAGCCAGACACTTGGCAATGCCCAAGCCAATACCGCTGGTTGAACCGGTGACCAACGCTGTTTTACCTGTGAGCAAGCCCATATTTCTCTCCGTGTGGTGGGGGTGAATTGATTTACGATGAACCACATTATCCGCCCCACAAGGGGCTTCATTGCTCTGACACGCCTCACACCATGACCAACACCGCCACACACACCAGTCCCACGTTGCACACGGTGGTTTGCCCCGAGTTGCCTAAGCTCGGCGCAAATAGCCAGCCGCTGCCACCAGCCTCCCACCGCATGGCCTACTGGCAGTGGGGCGACGCGCATGCGCCGCATGTGGTGGTGTGTGTGCATGGCTTGAGTCGCCAGGGGCGCGATTTTGACGTGCTGGCCCAGGCCATCGTTGAGCGCCAGCCAGGGGTGCGCGTGGTGTGCCCCGACGTGGTGGGGCGAGGCCAAAGCGATTGGCTGAGCGACCCGATGGGCTACCAGGTGCCCAACTACGCCATGGACATGGTCACCTTGTTGCACCACTTGCAGCCGCAAACCCTGGACTGGGTGGGCACCAGCATGGGCGGTTTGATTGGCACGGTGGTGGCTGCGCAGGTGGGCGACACAGCCCTCATGCCCTTGCCTGTGCCGGTGCGCAAACTTGTCATCAACGATGTGGGGCCGGTCATCCAGTTCGAGGCCATTGCGCGCATCGGCACCTATGTGGGCATGCCCGCGCGCTTTGACTCGCTTGAGCAGGGCGCGCAAGCCCTGTGGATGATTTCGCAAAGCTTTGGCCCGCACAGCCCTGAGCAATGGCTGGCCTTGTCGCAGCACATGCTCAAGCCCGATGGGGATGCTTGGGTGCTGCACTACGACCCAGCCATTGCCGTGCCGTTTCGGGCTGTGACGGCCGAGGCGGCTGCGGCGGGCGAGGCCATGTTGTGGCAGCTCTACGACCAGATCCAGGCGCAAACCCTGTTGCTGCGCGGCGCCCAATCGGATTTGCTTTCCAGCGACACCGCTCAAGCCATGACCCAGCGTGGCCCGCGTGCGCAGCTGCGCGAGTTTGCCGGTGTGGGCCATGCCCCCACGCTGATCGCCCCAGATCAAGTTCAGGCGGTGTTGAACTTCTTGTTTTGACGCCGCGCCCCAAAACAAGTGGCTGGGCGTGTTAACTTAGGCAAGTTAATTGCTTAGTCAGTTGTTGAGTTCATTGCTGAGTTTGTGCGATTTGGTTCGCTGATGTTGTTGTCATGAAAAGCACCGCCGATACCCTGGGCACCTCGCAGGCCGCCGTGATGGCTGCCACCGGAGAAGCCTCGCCCCAGGACGAGGCGGCCCTGGCGCGTGCGCGCGCTTTTGCCGAGCCGCTCTTGTCCAGCGAAACCCTGGACACCGGCGAAAACACCTTGGCCCACGCTGACGCGGTGGCGCACATCCTCAAACAGATCGGTGGCTCGCAGGCCATGCAAGCCGCCAGCTATCTGGTGTATGCCTGCGCGCATTTGAACAAGCCCCAAGAGGTCATCACCAAAGCGTTTGGCCCAAGTTTTGCCGAGTTGGCCTTGGAGACCACCAAGCTGGTGCAGGTGCAGCAGCAGGCCCGTGCGGTGCAGCAAGGCCAAGCCGACAAAACCCCGCACCTGGCCACCGTGCCCACGGCAGCCGTGCAAACCGAAAACGTGCGCAAAATGCTCTTGGCGTTCTCGCGCGATTTGCGGGTGGTCATGCTGCGCCTGGCTTCGCGCTTGGCCACCTTGCGGCATTTCGCGGCCAGCAAAACCGAGCCCCCGCCAGGCCTGGCCGCCGAGTCGCTGCAGGTGTTTGCGCCTCTGGCCAACCGCCTGGGCATTTGGGAAATCAAATGGGAAATGGAAGACCTGGCCTTTCGTTTCTTGGAGCCCGCCACCTACAAACAAGTGGCCAAGCTGCTCGATGAAAAGCGTGTGGAGCGTGAAGGCTACGTGCTCCAACTGCGCGAGCACATGCGCCAGGCCCTGCAAGCCCAAGGGGTGAGCGCCGAGGTCCAGGGCCGGCCCAAACACATCTACAGCATCGTCAAAAAGATGCGCGGCAAATCGTTGGGCTTTGAGCAGGTCTACGACATCCGCGCCCTGCGTGTGATTGTGCAAACCGTGGAGCAGTGCTACAGCGCCTTGGGCTGGGTGCATGCCAACTTCACGCCCATCACCCAAGAGTTTGACGACTACATTGCCCGGCCCAAGAGTAACGGCTACCAGTCGTTGCACACCATCGTGCGCGATGGCCAGGGGCTGGCCATTGAAATCCAAATTCGCACCCGCGCGATGCACGAGCACGCGGAACACGGCGTGGCCGCCCACTGGGCCTACAAAGAGGCCGGCGCCAAGGGCTACAGCGGCGTGTCAGCCAGCAGCAGCTACGACGCGAAAATTGCCGTGCTGCGCCAGCTCTTGGCCTGGGAGCGAGACCTCTCGGGCGCGCAGCCCCAAGGCTTGTTTGAGGACCGCATTTATGTGCTCACACCCGATGCGGCCATTGTGGAGTTGCCCCAGGGCGCAACGGCGGTTGATTTCGCTTACAGCGTGCACACCAACCTGGGCCACCGCTGCCGTGGCGCGCGGGTCGATGGTGCCTTGCTGCCGCTCAACACACCGCTGAAAAACGGCCAAACCGTGGAGGTGATGACGGCCAAAGAGGGCGGCCCCTCGCGCGATTGGCTCAACCCTGATTTAGGCTTTTTGGTGAGCCACCGGGCGCGCACCAAAGTGCGGGCCTGGTTCAACGCGCAGGCGCAGGCCGAGACCATGGCCCGCGGCCGCGAGGCGGTTGAAAAACTGCTGCAGCGCGAGGGCAAAACCGCCATCAAGCTCGATGACCTGGCCGTGCAGCTGGGCTTCAAAACGGCTGACGCTTTGTTTGACGCGGTGGGCAAAGACGAGTTTTCGCTGCGGCAGGTGGAGCTGCTCATCAACCCCGAGTTGGAAGCGCCCGCCAAAGAGCCCACGCTGATTCGCAAGTCCAAAGCCGACACCACCAAGGGCGTGCTGGTGGTGGGCATTGATTCGCTCATGACCCAACTGGCCAAGTGCTGCAAACCCGCGCCGCCTGATGAGATACGTGGCTTTGTCACGCGCGGCAAAGGCGTGAGCGTGCACCGGGCCGACTGCGCCAACCTGCAAGAGCTGATGCAGCGGCACGACGAGCGGGTGATTGATGTGACCTGGGGCTTGGCCCCCGTCGACACGCTCTACCCAGTGGATGTGTTTGTGCAAGCCCAGGACCGCCAAGGCTTGCTGCGCGACATCACCGAGGTGTTTGCGCGCGAAAAAATCAACGTCACCGCAGCGCAAACCCAAACCCTCAAAGGCGTGGCCTGGATGACCTTGACGGTGGAGGTCAACGACGCGGCCCGCCTCAACAAAGTGTTGGGCTCGGTGAGTGCTTTGAAGGGCGTGGTGAGCGTGAAGCGAAAATGATCAACGCCTTCTGGATTTGCCCAAAATCCCACCGAGCACACCACGGATGATTTCACGGCCCACCTCGCGGCCAATGGCGCTGGCAGCACTTTTGATGAGCTGTTCGCCCGCACCAGCACGCCCCCGGCCGGCGCTGTTGCCGCCACCAAACAAACCGCCCAAAGCGTCGAGAAAACCGCCCGATTTAGCGGCTTCGCTACTGGCAGCAGCGGGCTCCCCAGCTTGCGAGGCAGGCTGGCGCTGGGTGGTGCGGCCGTCCAGTTTTTCAAAGGCTGATTCTCGGTCCAACGCTTGCTCGTACACCCCAGCCACCAAAGAGTTTTTCAACAAAGCCTGGCGTTGCTCGGGCGTGATCGGGCCTATCTGGCTGGCAGGCGGCAAGATGAACACGCGCTCGGTGGGGTGGGGCGTGCCTTTGGCGTCCAGGCAACTCACCAGCGCCTCACCCACACCCAGTTCGGTGATGGTGGCGGTGATGTCCAGGCCCGGGTTGGGGCGCATGGTTTCGGCAGCCGATTTCACCGCCTTCTGATCCCGTGGGGTGAAGGCGCGTAACGCGTGCTGCACCCGGTTACCCAGTTGGCCCAGCACCGTGTCGGGAATGTCGAGCGGGTTTTGCGTGACGAAGTACACCCCCACACCTTTGGAGCGCACCAGGCGCACCACCAACTCAATGCGCTCCAACAGCGCTTTGGGCGCGTCGTTGAACAGCAGGTGCGCCTCGTCAAAAAAGAACACCAACTTGGGCTTGTCCAGGTCGCCCACCTCGGGCAGGTGCTCAAAGAGTTCGCTGAGCAACCACAGCAAAAACGTGGCGTACAGGCGAGGCGAGTTCATCAGCTGCTCGGCGGCCAGGATGTTGATGACGCCCATGCCGGCCTGCGGAGTCGCTGGGCCGCCCCAAGACGGAGCAGCGCCCCCTTGGGGGGCCGATGCCGCAGGCGTCTGGGGGGCCATGACGGTCTGCATGAAGTCTTCCACATTGAGCATGGGCTCGCCAAAAAATTGATCGCCGCCTTGCTGCTCAATTTGCATCAGCCCGCGCTGAATCGCGCCGATGCTGGCCGCGCTGATGTTGCCGTACTGCGTGGTGTAGTCCTTGGCGTGGTCGCCCACGTGCTGGCACATGGCGCGCAGGTCTTTCATGTCCAGCAGCAACAGGCCCGAGTCGTCGGCAATTTTGAAGACCAGTTGCAACACGCCTTCTTGGGTGTCGTTGAGGTTGAGCATGCGCCCCAGCAGCAGCGGCCCCAAGTCGCTCACCGTGGCGCGCACCGGGTGGCCAAGCTTGCCAAACACATCCCATAGCGTGGTGGGAAATGCTATGGGTTCAGGAGCACTCAGGCCGCGCTCGGCCAGCACTTTGGCTAATTTGTCGCTCACCTTGCCGGGCTGCGAGATGCCCGTGAGGTCGCCCTTGATGTCGGCCATGAACACCGGCACGCCTTGCAGCGAAAAGTTTTCTGCCAGCTTTTGCAGGGTGATGGTTTTGCCCGTACCGGTGGCCCCGGTGACCAGGCCATGGCGGTTGGCCTTGTCGGGCTCGATGGCGCAGCTCAGGGTGGCGTGCGCGGTGTGGCGTTGTGCAAAGGGCAAAGCAGTCACGGCCATGGGGTTCCCAAAAAGTAGAATAAGCGCTTATTTTGAAGGAATAGCGTGGCTGGACACAGTAAATGGGCCAATATTCAACACCGCAAAGGCCGTCAGGACGAGAAGCGGGGCAAGATTTGGACCCGCATCATCCGTGAAATCACCGTTGCCGCTCGTGCCGGTGGGGGCGACCTGAGCGCCAACCCCAGACTGCGCTTGGCGGTGGACAAGGCCAAGGCAGCCAACATGCCGGCCGATCGCGTCAAGTACAACATTGACAAAGCCACGGGCAACGCCGAGGGCATGAGTTACGAGGAAATTCGTTACGAAGGCTACGGCATTGGCGGCGCGGCCATCATCGTGTACACCATGACCGACAACCGCGTGCGCACCGTGGCTGAGGTGCGCCATGCGTTCAGCAAACACGGCGGCAACATGGGCACCGAAGGCTCGGTGGCGTTTCAGTTCAAGCACTGTGGCCAGCTGATTTTTGCCCCCGGCACCAACGAAGACGCACTGATGGAAGCCGCGCTGGAAGCTGGGGCTGAAGACGTCATCACCGGCGACGATGGTGCCATGGAGGTGCTCACCAGCTTTGCCGACTACGAGGCCGTGAAAAACGCCTTGGAGGCTGCGGGCTTCAAGCCTGAGCTTGCCGAGGTGACCATGCGCCCCGAGAACACCATTGAGTTGACCGACGACGATGCGGCCAAGATGCAAAAGTTGCTCGATGTTCTCGAAGATTTGGATGACGTGCAAGCCGTCTTTCACAACGCAAGTGTTTGATGCACACCCCCAGGCTGCGCGCACGCTGTGTCGCTTCGCCACCCCCCTTGCCGGGGGCGCTCACCGATGCCCGGGCCAAGCCCGTTGCATGGTGAGCCCTGGTAAGCAGGGTGGGTAAACTGATTGAACTGGTTTTGATGGGAAAGCTATGAAAGTTTTGGTGATTGGTGGTGGCGGTCGTGAACATGCGCTGGCTTGGAAGCTGGCGCAGTCTGAGAAGGTGCAGCGCGTGTATGTGGCCCCGGGCAACGGAGGCACGGCGCTGGACAAGCGCTTGGTGAACATCCACATCACTGACGTCAAAGCCCTGCGCGAATGGGCGCAGGCCGAGCACATCGGCTTGACGGTGGTTGGCCCCGAGGCCCCTTTGGCCGCCGGCGTGGTCGATGAGTTCCGCGCCCATGGCTTGCGTGTGTTTGGCCCCACCAAGGCTGCTGCGCAACTGGAATCTTCTAAAGCGTTTTCCAAAGCCTTCATGCAGCGCCACGGCATTCCCACCGCGGCCTACGACACGTTTTCAGACGCGCAAGCCGCGCACGCTTACATCGACAAGATGGGCGCGCCCATCGTGGTCAAGGCCGATGGCCTGGCCGCAGGCAAAGGCGTGGTGGTGGCCATGACCCTGGCCGAAGCGCACGAGGCGGTGGACTTCATGCTGCTGGACAACACCCTGGGTGTGAGCCACAACGAAGGTGGCGCGCGCGTGGTGATTGAAGAGTTTTTGCAGGGCGAAGAGGCCAGCTTCATCGTGCTGTGCGATGGCAAAAACGTCACTGCCTTGGCCACCAGCCAAGACCACAAGCGTTTGCTCGATGCCGACCAAGGCCCCAATACGGGCGGCATGGGGGCGTACTCGCCCGCGCCGGTGGTCACGCCCGAGGTGCACGCCCGCGCCATGCGAGAAATCATTTTGCCCACCATCCGCGGCATGGAAAAAGACGGCATCCCCTACACCGGCTTTTTGTACGCTGGCTTGATGATCGACGCTGCCGGCCACCCCAAAACGCTCGAGTTCAACTGCCGCATGGGCGACCCCGAAACCCAGCCCATCATGATGCGCCTCAAAACCGACTTGGTGGACGTGATGCTGGCTGCGACCGAGCCTGGCCCCCATGGTCGTTTGGACCAGATTGAGCTGGAGTGGGACCGCCGCGTGGCTCTGGGTGTGGTCATGGCCGCAGCCGGCTACCCCATGAACCCGCGCAAGGGCGACGCCATCACAGGCTTGCCCGCTGAGGCACTTGATGCTGTGGTGTTCCACGCTGGCACGTCATCTGGTGCATCGACCGGTGGCGAGGTGCTCACCTCCGGTGGCCGCGTGCTGTGCGTCACCGCTTTGGGCGACACCGTCAGGCAGGCTCAAGCCCGCGCTTATGAAGTGGCGCAAAGCATCCACTTTGATGGCGCGCAGTTCCGCCGCGACATTGGCTACCGCGCCATCAAAACATGAGCCTCAAGCACAGCGACTTTCACCCGCCCTTTGCGGTTCAGTTCAAAGGCCACGCACTGGCCGCCTGGCTGCTGAAAAAACTGGGCTGGGGTTTGTCGTTTGAGGGGTTGCCGGCCCGCCAGGGTGTGTTCATCATGTACCCGCACACCAGCAACTGGGATTTTGTGATGCTGCTGCTCATGAAATGGGCTACTGGTATCCAGGCCTCGTTCTGGGGCAAAGACAGCCTCTTCAAAGTGCCTGTGTTCGGCCGCTGGCTGCGGTATTTGGGGGGTGTGCCGGTGCGGCGTACCAGCGCGCAAGGCATGGTGGGCGATGCGGTGGCCATGTTTGAGCAAGCGAAAAAAGACGACCAATACTTTTGGGTGGCTTTGGCACCCGAGGGCACGCGCAAGAAAATTCCGGGTTGGCGCAGCGGCTTTTACCGCACCACCTGCGGCGCGCAGGTGCCGCTGGGTTTGGTCAAGCTCGATTACCGACTCAAAACCATCCGCATCACCGATTTCATCAGCCTGACGGGCGACGAGGTGCAAGACTTTGAGCGCCTGGCCGGGGTCTATGATGCCGTTACGGGCAAAAACCCACGAAGCGCCTCTCCCATCCGATTGCTCGGGGCTGAGGTGTCCCGCGCCGAAACCATCAATTGACATGAGCACAGACACCACCCAAGTTCGCGACTACCTCCAAGGCTTGCAGCAGCGCATCACCGGTGCTTTAACCGCCGTGGACGGCACCGAGTTTTTGACCGACGCTTGGCAAAAACCCGAGGGCGAGATTCTGCAGGGCAATGGCATCACGCAAATTCTGGAAGGTGGCCCGGTGTTTGAGCGCGCTGGCGTGGGGTTCTCGCATGTGCGCGGCCCCAAGTTGCCGCCCTCGGCCACGCAGCATCGCCCGGAGTTGTCGGGCGCACCGTTTGAGGCCATGGGTGTCTCGCTGGTGTTTCACCCCCGCAACCCTTATGTGCCCACCGTGCACATGAATGTGCGCATGCTCGCTGCCACCGCGGCTGACGGTCAGGTGGTCACTTGGTTTGGCGGCGGCATGGATTTGACGCCTTACTACGCGTTTGAAGAAGACGCGGTGCACTTTCACCGCACCTGCCGTGACGCGCTGGCGCCTTTTGGCGACGACAAATACCCCCGCTTCAAGCAGTGGTGCGACGAGTATTTCTTTTTGAAACACCGCAACGAACAACGTGGCGTGGGTGGTGTGTTTTTTGACGACTTCTCGGAGTTTGCCTTCGAGCAAAGCTTTGCCATGATGCGCGCCGTGGGCGACAACCTGCTGGCCGCCTACATGCCCCTGGTGAAAAAGCGCATGAACACACCTTATGGCGAGCGTGAGCGCAATTTCCAGCTGTACCGCCGTGGCCGTTATGTGGAGTTCAACCTGGTGTGGGACCGTGGCACGCACTTTGGCTTGCAGTCGGGCGGGCGCACCGAGTCGATTTTGCTGTCCATGCCGCCGCTGTGCAGCTGGTCTTACCAGCACGCGCCTGAGGCCGGTACGCCCGAGGCAGAACTGACGCAAAAGTTCATCACCCGGCGTGCATGGCTGTAAGCCGCATTGGCATTCTGGGCGGGGCGTTTGACCCGCCGCACCTCGCGCACCGCGCGCTGGCCCAAGCAGCCTTGGCCCAATTAGGTTTGCGCGAACTGCGCGTGCTGCCCACCGGCCAGGCCTGGCATAAAACCCGAACGCTGAGCGACGCGCACCACCGCCTGGCCATGGCGCGGCTGAACTTTGAGGATTTGCCCGGCGTGGTGGTGGACGACCGAGAAATCCGGCGCCCAGGACCGAGCTACACCATCGACACCGTGCGCGAGTTGCAAGCCCAACACCCCGGCGCCGAGGTGCTGGTCTTGATGGGGCTGGACCAAGCCGTGGCCTTGCCCAGCTGGAAAGATTGGGAGGCTTTGGTGGCACAAGCTATAATTTGCATAGCTGATCGCCCAGAAACCACCGAGTCTGACGCCGATTTTCATGCGCAACTCAAGCATCTGGCTGCCCACCGTGTGCGTCGCTTGCACATGCCCTTGATGCCGGTCAGCGCCACCGAAATCCGCCAGCGTTTGGCTATGAAACAGTCTATTGATGGACTGGTCAGCCCCGCCATTGCAAGTTATATTGCCCAACATCACCTCTATACCCACGCCTGATGACCACTGAAGCCGCCGCCAAAAAAGACATTCAAAAACTCCAGCGAGCCATTGTGGATGGCCTTGAAGACGTCAAAGCGCAAGACATCCAGGTGTTCAACACCGAGCACCTCTCGCCCTTGTTTGAGCGGGTGATCATCGCCTCAGGTACCTCTAACCGTCAGACCAAGGCTTTGGCCGCCAGTGTGCGCGATGCGGTGCGCGAGGCTGGTTTTAGCAAGCCACGCATTGAAGGCGAAGAAAACGGCGAGTGGATCATTGCCGACTGCGGCGCGGCCGTGGTGCACATCATGCAGCCCACGATTCGTCAGTACTACCACTTGGAAGACCTGTGGGGCGAAAAGCCCGTGCGCATCAAGTTTGGTGCCGACAAGCCCACGCCTGCGGCCAAGGCGGCTGCCCAAGCGGCTGAGAAAACCGGCAAGGCCGATGCCAAACCCGCCAGCCTGCGTCGCTCCAGCGCGGCCAAGCAAGGTGTGGCTGACGCGTTTCCCTCCAAGGCTGCTTTGGCCAAAGCACAAGAAGCCAAAACAGGCGCCAAGCCTGCTGCCAAGCGCGCCAACTCCCGCCCGGGTGCGCCTTCTGCAGCCAAGCGTGCAGGCAAACCTGCAGTGAAGGCAACAGCGGGTCGCGCTGTGCCTTCTGTTGGCAGCGCCAAAGCGCCTGCTAGCAAATCTGTAGCAACTAAGCCTCTCAAGACGCTGGTGATCAAGCCCGAAAGCAAGGCAGTGCCAAAGAAATCGGCTGCGGCCAAGACCGCGGGCAAAGCTGGCGGTAAGCCCGCCGGCAAAGCACCTGTGCGCTCTTCGGCCAAGCCTGCGGCCAAGTCTGTAGCCAAGCCGGCAGCCAAATCCTCGGCAAGGCCTGCGGCTCGGCCAGCTGCCAAAAAGGCGCCTGCGAAAAAGGTGCCTGCTAAGTCGACCAACAAACCCAGCCGCAAGGCCTGAAGCCTGGCCTGATCGCGCGGCATGAAGCTGCTGATTGTGGCCGTGGGCCAGCGTGTGCCCGACTGGGCACAAACCGCCTGGGACGATTACGCCAAGCGCTTTCCGACTGAACTCAAGGTTGAGCTCAAGGCCATCAAAACCGAGCCGCGCAGCTCTAAAACCTACGAGCAGCTGGTGGCTGCCGAGCGCGTTCGCATCGAAGCCGCCATCCCTCGTGGTACGCGTGTGGTGGCACTCGATGAACGCGGCACGCATTTAACCACCGTGGCGCTGGCCCAAAAACTCAAAGCCTGGCAACTGGCTAGCGATGATGTGGCTCTGGTCATTGGTGGGCCTGATGGCCTAGACCCTGAGCTTCGCGCCCAAGCCCATGAACGCATCCGACTCTCAGACCTGACCTTGCCCCACGCCATGGTGCGCGTGCTGCTCATCGAGCAGCTCTACCGCGCTTGGTCCATCAACGCCAACCACCCGTATCACCGGGAGTGATTCGTCAGTAGCCCTGAAACAGAAAATCCAAAGCGTTGGTGATGATGCTCTGCTCAGCCTTCACGTTGGTGATTGGGTTCTTCAGTATCTTTCGGGGCACAGCAGCTAACTTGGGTGTTTCCATCAAAAAGTTCTCGCCCTTGATCATCAAGACTGGCGTTAAGCGCACAGGCAGTTTGATCTTGGCGAATGCATGCTCACGGCACAAAGGCACAACCACCGTGGTGTTGAGGCCATCGAGCAAGTCACTTTGTACCTCTAACAGGTAAGGCGTGGCAGCGGCTGATTGTCCTGGGTTGGGGTAGACATCAAACCGCGCCATCAGAAGCCTCTCCATTCGTCCAACGGTAAGCCATCTTTGTCCACGCTGGCGTTGTAAGCAGCGATGAATTCTTGGTGCTCTTCTTTCCAACGTCTTGCTTGTTCGTCCCGAACGTAACTCCGCAAAGACGCTTCGCACACTTGAGACACGTTGATGCCCAACGCTTTCGCGTCTTCAAGTACCGTCACACTCAGGCTGACGTTGGTGGCTCGCTTCAAGGCTTTTTGGGAAGTTAGCGATGTCATGAGGCAAATGTGTGATTTCAATGCGCATATTCTATGCGCATTGAAAATATGGATCAACGCTTGCTTCCTCATCTTCTCAAGCGAGCAGGCACAATCCAGCCATGATTTACCTTGCCTCTCAAAGTCCTCGCCGCCGTCAATTGCTCGAACAACTCGGGGTGGCGTATGAGTTGCTGCTGCCTGGCGAGGATGAAGACGCGGAGGGTCTTGAGGCTGTGTTGCCCGGCGAGGCGCCGCTGGCTTACGTCAAGCGGGTGACGCACCTCAAGTTGCAAGCAGCCTTGATGCGGCGCAAGGCCCGCGGCTTGAAGGCTGCACCCGTTTTGTGCTCTGACACCACCGTGGCTTTGGGGCGCCAAATTTTGGGCAAGCCCGCTGATGCCAAAGACGCTGCGCGCATGCTTGCATGCTTGGCTGGCCAAACCCACCGGGTGCTCACGGCGGTGAGCGTAGGCACAGAGAAACAATGTCTGCAAGCGGTCAGCATCTCTCAGGTGCGGTTTGCCCACATGACGCCCGCTCAGATCAAGGCCTACGTGGCCAGCGGCGAGCCCATGGGCAAGGCCGGTGCGTATGCGGTGCAGGGCAGGGCGGCAGCCTTCATCGCGCATATGTCTGGCAGTTACTCGGGCATCATGGGCTTGCCCGTGTTTGAAACTGCGCAGCTGTTGCGCCAGTTCGGTTGCAAAATTTAAGCGGGTTGCACAAACCAAACTCAAAATCAGACCATGCAAGACGACATATTGATCAACTGGTCGCCCCAAGAAACTCGGGTGGCCATTGTGGAAAACGGTGCTGTGCAAGAGCTGCATGTGGAGCGCGCGCACGAGCGTGGCTTGGTGAGCAATGTGTACCTGGGCAAGGTCTCGCGTGTGCTGCCGGGCATGCAGTCGGCCTTCATCGACATCGGTCTGGAGCGCGCAGCGTTTTTGCACGTGGCCGACCTGTGGCAGCGCCAGCCTGATGGGGAGCCGCCCATGTTCGGGCGCAACAACACGCCTGTGGCACCCATTGAAAAGCAGGTCTTTGAGGGGCAAACCTTGTTGGTACAGGTCATCAAAGACCCCATAGGCACCAAAGGCGCACGCCTGTCCACGCAAATCAGCCTGCCTGGGCGCCTTTTGGTGTTTTTGCCGCAAGACGACCACGTGGGCGTGTCGCACAAAATTCCTCCCGAGCAGCGTGATGTCCTGCGTGCGCGCCTGCAAGCCCTGGTGAGCGAGAACGTCGAGAGCAACACCGGCGGCTTTATTTTGCGTACCAACGGCGAAGACGCCAGCGACGCTGAATTGCGCGATGACATTGCCTACCTGCGCAAAACCTGGGCGCGCATCAAAGAAGCTTCGCAGCGCCAGCCGCCCAAAACCCTGTTGCATCAAGACTTGAACCTCTTGCAGCGCGTGCTGCGCGACTTGGTGAGCGAGCACACCAACGCCATACGCGTGGACAGCAAAGAGCAGTTCGAGCGTCTTTTGGCTTTTGGCAAAGAGTTCATGCCGGCTGCTGCGCACAAGCTGCAGCACTACAAAGGTGAGCGCCCGATTTTTGACCTGTTCAACATCGACGAAGAAACCGCCAAGGCCCTGGGCCGTCGTGTGGAGTTGAAGTCGGGTGGCTATTTGATCGTGGACCAAACCGAGGCGCTGACCACCATCGATGTCAACACCGGCGGCTATGTGGGTGCGCGTAATTTTGACGACACCATCTTCAAAACCAACTTGGAAGCCGCACTGGCCATTGCGCGCCAGCTGAGGCTACGCAACCTTGGCGGCATTGTGATTGTGGACTTCATCGACATGGCGCGTGAGGACCACCGCGAGCAGGTGCTGGCGGAGTTTCGCAAACAAATTGCGCGCGACCGCGTCAAAACCATGGTGGGTGGCTTCTCTCAACTGGGTTTGGTGGAGATGACCCGCAAACGCACCCGCGAGTCGCTGGCGCACATCTTGTGCGAGCCCTGCCCGAGTTGCGAAGGCAAAGGCATTGTGAAAACCGCGCGCAGCGTGGCTTACGACATCCTGCGAGAAATTTTGCGCGAGGCCCGCCAGTTCAACCCGCGCGAGTTCCGGGTGGTGGCCTCGCCCAAGGTCATCGAGCTGTTGCTGGACGAAGAAAGCCAACACCTGGTGGGCTTGAGCGAATTCATCGGCAAGCCCGTGTCGCTGCAAAGCGAATCTGCCATGGCCCAAGAGCAGTACGACATTGTGTTGATTTGAAATTAAAATCAAAACATGAAACCCTCACTCGCACTTGAGCAACACCGACTGGAGGCCAGGGCTTTGCCTTTGCTTTTCAAGGCGGACAACTTGCGCGTGTTTGGCTCAGTGTTGAGCGGTCAAGATCACGAGGGCAGTGACCTTGACCTGTTGGTTGATCCTCTCCCTGGGGCAACTCTTTTTGATTTGGGTGGACTGCAGATTGCGCTTGAAAGTTTGTTGGGCGTGAAAGTGGATTTGCTCAACCCAAGAGACTTGCCTGAGAGCTTTCGCGGTCAAGTACTCAATGCTGCATTGCGGGTATGACGATTGACCGTCTGGCTACGTATCTGCAGCAAATTTGAAATTGACCTGGACGTCGTTTGGGATACCGTGCAAATGTCTTTGCCTGGGTTAATCACCCAACTTCAAGCACTGAGTATGGGCTCAAGCCCTGCTTCAGGTGCTTGAAAACGCGATGCGCATCGCTGTTTTGAACCGCACCTTTGCCACCACTGGCGGCGGTGCGGAGAGTTACTCGGTTAACGTGGTGCGCGAGTTGGCGGCCACACATGAGGTACATGTGTTTTGTCAGCGTACCGATGAGCCTGTCGCTGG
The DNA here is from genome assembly GCA_002454975.1 of Hylemonella sp. UBA6679. Classification (GTDB taxonomy): domain Bacteria; phylum Pseudomonadota; class Gammaproteobacteria; order Burkholderiales; family Burkholderiaceae_C; genus Hylemonella. The sequence goes on along the minus strand of DKJZ01000004.1, from coordinate 32,054 downwards.
TGTCACCTACCACCATGTGCTGCACCTCGGGGACAAGCCGCGTTGGGTGAACCAGTTGGTGTTTGCCGTGGCCAGTTGGTGGGCCACGCGCCGCGGTTTTGTGGTGCACGCCCACGAGAATACCTGGCATGGGCAGGTGCATACCATCCACGTGCGGCCCACGCGGTTCAACCTGTTTCATGGCCGCAGTGGTTGGCGTTTGGCACTGCGTTGGCTGAAGGTTGCAAGCAGCCCTCGCTTGCTCACCTACTTGTGGCTGGAGGGCGCTCGGTTCAAGCCAGGTAAAACTGTGGTGGCCACGTCTGAGGCTTTGGCGCAAGAGTGCAGGGCGGCGTATCCGGGTGTGAGCATCGAGGTGGTCACGCCGGGGGTGCGCTTGCCGCAACTCACGCTCTCACCACAAGACGCCAGAGCGCAGCTGGGTCTGCCGCAGCATGTGCCGACCGTGCTGTTTGTGGCCAATGACTATGCCCGCAAAGGTCTGGACACTTTGCTGCAAGCCCTGACTGAGCTGCCCGGTGTGCACTTGGCGGTGGTGGGTAGCCGCAACCCTCAGCCTGAGTTTGAAGCCAAAGCACGCAAGCTGCATCTGCACGAGCGCGTGCATTTTTTGGGGCCACTCAAAGATGTGAGCCCCGCCTACCAAGCCGCGGATGTGTTGGCGCACCCCACCCTGGAGGACACCTTTGCCATGGTGGTGCTCGAAGCGATGGCCAACGGTTTGCCAGTGGTGGTCAGCGGGCCTAAGTACTGCGGCATTTCAGCGCAGTTGGTGCATGGTAAACAGGCGCTGTTGTTGCAAGACCCTCAAGACCCCTATGAGCTGGCTAGTCAACTAGCGTTGGTGCTTCAGCCTGAAGAAAATGAGCAACGCAGCCAAGAACCTGACGTAGTGGCTGCAAAGTTGTCAGTGGCTGGTCAAGCGTTTGCTCAAATACACACCTGGCAGGCGGCAGGGGGGGCGTACGATCGTCTTTTGAGTCGTGCTGTTCGGGGTACTGGCAGTGAGGTAAATGCCAATTAATTCAGGGCAAGGTAGAGACGCCCAAGTTGTTAAAAGCTGACTCAACATGGCGAACTGTGGCAAAAAGCAATTCGCATGCTTTGTGAGCTGCCAGCACTCCCAGCAAAGCGGCATATCTTGGAATGAGCTTGTGGCCAATCTGGTCTTGCAGGCGCCCTAAGCAACTGACAAAGTCTCCACCTTTTCAGCTGTTTCAGGCTTGTTGGCCATTGCCCTCACCCAGTTCATGTCGATCTGCTGTGCAAACAGGGAGTTGTCGCTGTATTGAAGATGCCCCACTTCCTTAATGGCCAGGTCTAAAGCCAGTCGTGCATTCAGCGCGTGTTCTGATAGATAACGCAAGGTCATAAAGGCACCCCGGTGTGGTGGGCAATGCGATCAATGGGTGCTTCTGGTGTTTGTCCATCCTTGAGGATCATGTCGATTTTGCGGTCGCCCAAAGCCGGGATGATTTTGGCGTAGATTTTTCCGGTGGCTTCCGTGCGGTTTGAAAGCACTTGGGACGTTTCAACCAGCAGATCGATGTCTCCGCCCATGAGGTAGTCGTTGAAAGGCAACCGAGTCCCCGAAAACATGTCGCGTGTGCGCGGCGAAATCAGCCCCACCTAATTAAGTCCTCTCAGCCCTGTTCCTAACATCTAAACTCCTCTCCGCCATCACGCAGCGTTTGTTTTGGATGGCTGTGAGGTAGGTTGTGGGGTGAGCTTGCTTGTGTTTTCAGTTGGGTAAGGGCGCATGCTGGCCACCGGCACGTCTGAGACCGAATTGGCGCGGTTGTTTTTCCAATAGCAGGTCGTGGACATGCATCGCGTGACGCTGGAGGGAGGCTCGCGCACCACCCGTGAAAACCTCCAGCAAGTGGCTAAATTGCTGGGCGCGCGTTGCCAAGAACTCTGGCTGCTTGTCTCCTCAGCGTGGCACATGCCGCGCAGCATGGCCGAGTTTGAGGCGGTGGGCTGCAAGGTCACGCCTTACCCGGTGGACTTCAGAACGGGTAGACGCTCTGATGACGTACACCTTGGCATCCGTACTGTTCACCGCCTTTGCGGTGGGGGGCGTGGCCAACGCCGTCAACATTGTGGATGGCTTCAATGGGTTGGCCAGCACCATGGCCACTTTGGGGTTTGTGGCTTACGCCGTGATGGCTTGGCACTTGGGTGATGTGGCTCTGGCGGGCGTGGCCTTGGTTTTAGCGGCGTGCGTAGCGGGCTTTTTTTGCGTGAACTGGCCGTTTGGCAAGTTGTTTTTGGGCGACGGTGGCTCTTACTTCATCGGCTTTGCGCTGGCCTGGGTGGCCGTGATGTTGATTGCGCGCAACCCGCATGTGTCTGCGTTTGCTGCGCTGCTGGTGTGTGTGCACCCCGTCACAGAGGTGCTGCTGAGTGTGTACCGCCGTAAAGTTAAACAACAACCCGCCGGCATGCCCGACCGCTTGCATTTTCATAGCCTGCTAAAGCGCCGTTATATTCTGCGGCACTTCAAACACCTGGGCCGCACCAGCTGCAATTCTTTGACCGGTTTGCTGGTGGGTAGCATGACGCTGGTGGCCGGCCTGGTTGCCAACCTCACTTACAACTCCGTACCGTTGTCCGCACTGGCCTTTGTGCTGCTAGTGCTAGGCTACATCGCCATGTACGCCCGCATGGTCCGCCACCACTGGTGCTCGCCTCTGGCGTTTTTGCTGGTACGTCGTAAGCTGGTGACTGCGCGGTTGGCTGCGGTGAAATGAGGCGCGCCTGACGTTGTCTGGGTGGCCGACCCATGCTGCGCAAGCATAATTCAGGGTGTGACAAATCCTAAACAACGCTGGCTGATTTTGGCGCATGCCTTCAACATGGATGGTCGTGCGGCCAGCCAGACCATCACCGATAAAATCCCGCACCTACTGGCTGCCAACATTGAGTTGGTAGTACTCAGCGGTGTATCGGGCCTGAAAGATACGCGGTTTGCGCACCATCAGCTTTGGTGTGCGCTGCCTGCGGGCTTGCGGTTTGAGTTGCGGCATGTGTTGCAACGCCGCTGGGGCAAGGGGCTGGTGTATCGCGTGTTGTTGTTGCTGGCGTCGGTGTTGATGCTGCCCTTTATGTTTTTTGAAAAGCTGCTCAAACCCATTGAGAGCAGCTGGTCTTGGTGGATCAGTGCTTATTTGAAGGGCAGGGCGCTGGCGCGGCACAAGCCGTTTGACCTTATTTATTCCACCGGTGGTGCGTTTGCTGCGCACGTTGCAGGCGCCTCCCTAAAGCGGGCCACAGGCACGCCTTGGCTAGTCGAGGTGCACGACCCTTTGGTAGCGCCTGGTTGTGACCCCTCAACCCCCCATAACGCCCAAGAGCGTGAGCAGGCCCGCATTGAAGAGCTGATTTGTCGTCAAGCTGATGTGGCCATTTGGTTCACGCAACAGGCCTTGGACAGTGCACGTTTGCGGCACCCGCAGCTGGGTAATCGTGGGCATGTGATGTTGCCCGGCGTTGACCAACCCTTCGCTACGCTACCGCCGTATGCGCTCGGCCCCAAGATGGTGGTGGGTCATTTTGGTTCGCTCTCTGCGCAGCGCAACCTGGAGCCGTTTTTCAAAGCTTTAGAGCTTGTGCACCAGCAAGCGGCCAGTTCTTTGGAGCAGCTGGAGTTTCACATCACCGGCGGGCCTTTGGATGAGTTGTCTGCCGCCTACCTGTCAGGCATGCAGCCCGAGGTTAAAGCGGTGGTGAAGCACTTCGGGCGCCTGGAGTTTGACCCCGAGACAGGCCTGAGCGGCCGTCAACAAATTTTGCAGCGCATGCGCAGCAGCGATGTTCTGCTGTTATTGCACGGGCAAGAGCCGATGTGCGCGGAATACATTCCCTCAAAAATGTACGAATACCTGTGGATGCAAAGGCCCATTTTGGCCACCGTGCACCACAACCCGCAGATGGCTGACATCTTGCGCGGGCTGGGGCACACGGTCGTGAACCAAGACGATGACGTGGCGGCTCATTTGGCAAGCCAGTTGTTGCAGTTGCATACCCAGTGGGCTGGCCAAGGTTTGCCAGACTCAGGGCAGGGCAGCCCTTACACCACGGAGGTGGCGGTGGGGCAGTTGTTGGGCATGCTGCAAGGCCTACCTGCACTTCAACGAAAATAAACCATGACGACTCAAAAAACGGCATTAATTACGGGTGTAACCGGCCAAGACGGCTCTTACTTGGCAGAGCTTTTGCTGGACAAGGGCTACATCGTGCACGGCATCAAACGGCGTGCCAGCTCTTTCAACACCGCGCGGGTGGACCACATTTACCAAGACCCGCACATTGACCATCGCAACTTTGTGTTGCATTACGGTGATTTGTCTGACACCAGCAACTTGGTGCGCATTGTTCAGCAGGTGCAGCCCGACGAGGTGTACAACTTGGGCGCGCAAAGCCATGTGGCAGTGAGTTTTGAAAGCCCCGAATACACCGCGGATGTAGATGCCATAGGCGCCCTGCGTTTGCTCGAAGCCATTCGTATTTTGGGCCTTGAAAAAAAGACGCGGTTTTACCAGGCCTCCACCAGCGAGCTGTACGGCCTGGTGCAAGAAATTCCACAAAAAGAAACCACGCCGTTTTATCCGCGCAGCCCCTATGGCGTGGCCAAGTTATACGCCTACTGGATCACGGTGAACTACCGCGAGGCCCATGGCATGTATGCGTGCAACGGCATTTTGTTCAACCATGAGAGCCCCCGACGTGGCGAAACGTTTGTGACGCGCAAAATCACCCGTGGGCTATGCAACATTGCGCAGGGTCTGGAGAGATGCCTGTACATGGGCAATATGGATGCGCTGCGTGACTGGGGCCATGCCAAGGACTATGTGCGCATGCAGTGGATGATGCTGCAGCAAGCACAAGCCAAAGACTATGTGATTGCCACCGGGGTGCAGTACAGCGTGCGCCAGTTCATTGAAAAGTCAGCCGCTGAGTTGGGCGTGACCTTGCGTTTTGAAGGGCAGGGCGTGAATGAGGTGGGGGTGGTTGCCGCAATTACCGGCGACAAAGCCCAAGCCCTAAAGGTAGGCGACGTGATCGTGCGCGTAGACCCGCATTACTTCAGGCCGGCTGAGGTGGAAACGTTGCTTGGCGACCCCAGCAAAGCCAAGGAAGATTTGGGTTGGATACCGCAAATTACCTTGGACGAGATGGTCAAAGAAATGGTGGCTGCAGACTTGGAGCAAGCACGCAAGCACGCCCTGTTAAGCCGCCACGGCTATGACGTGCAAGTGAGCAAAGAGAATTGACATGAAAATTTACGTCGCAGGCCACCGCGGTATGGTGGGCAGTGCCATTGTGCGTAATTTGTTAGCGCATGGCGTGCCGCAAAGTAGCATCGTCACACGCACGCACGCCGAGCTTGATTTAACCAACCAGCAAGCGGTGCTGGACTTTTTTGTGCAAGAGCAACCTACACAGGTTTATTTGGCTGCTGCCAAGGTGGGGGGCATTCATGCCAACAACACCTACCCCGCCGAGTTCATTTACCAAAACTTGATGATGCAGGCCAATGTGATTCATGCAGCACACATGCAGGGCGTGCAAAAGTTATTGTTTTTGGGGTCGAGCTGCATATACCCTAAGCTGGCAGAGCAGCCCATGACGGAGACAGCCTTGCTGACCGGCCAGCTTGAGCCCACCAACGAGCCATATGCCATTGCTAAGATTGCGGGCATCAAGTTGTGCGAGAGTTACAACCGTCAATACGGGCGTGACTACCGCAGCGTGATGCCCACCAACTTGTATGGCCCAGGCGACAACTACCACCCCGAAAACTCACACGTGATTCCAGCGTTGCTGCGCAGATTTCATGAAGCCAAGGTGTCCAACGCACCTGAGGTGGCCATTTGGGGCACTGGCACACCCAAGCGCGAATTTTTGTATGTGGATGACATGGCCGCTGCCAGCGTGTTTGTGATGAACTTGCCCCAAGATGTGTACCAAGCCCAAGTGCAACCCCAGCTTAGCCACATCAACGTGGGCTTTGGGTCGGATGTGACCATCGCCGAGTTGGCACAAACCGTGGCCAAAGTGGTGGTCTATGCAGGCAACATTACCTTTGATGCCAGCAAGCCAGACGGTGCACCGCGCAAGTTGATGGATTCATGGCGATTGAATGCGCTGGGCTGGCATGCGCGGGTTGGGTTGGAAGAGGGCTTGAGGTTGGCTTATGCGGATATGCAAAATGGCTTAAGCGCAGACATTAAAAACCCCGCATCAAAGCTATAAATTCATGAGCTCAATTCAAATTTTGGTGATATCGCTGCGGCAGTCTAATGAGCGTCGGGGTAAGGTTGCGCTCGAGATGGCCAAGACCTGTCTTGAGTGGTCGTTCCTTGATGCGGTGGATGGTAGCAAGCTAGACATGTCTAGCGTTGCGTACAAACCCAAAAAAGTACGTCGCCTTCTTGGTTTTGAACTCACACCACGCGAAATTGGTTGCTACCTCTCACACATGAAATGCTGGGAGGCCTGTGTTCTTGCTGACAAGCCGACCTTGATTTTTGAGGATGATTTCGTCTTGCAACCGCACTTCGAAGCGGTGATCAATACGCTGACGAACGTTTACACAGATTGGCAAATCGTTCGACTGCAGGCGTTATGCGATAGCAACAGTCAGCTCATCGCTAACTTTGGTGAATACCGGCTAGTTAAAAACGACAGCGACCCGCTGGGTGCCACAGCTTACCTTGTCAACCCAGCTTCTGCACGGGTATTGCTGGACGGATCGAAAGAGATATACGAGCCGCTAGATCACTACATTGAGCACATCGAGAAGCATGGGCTGCAAATGCTAGCTGTGTTGCCATACCCGATTACTGTGGTGGACCCGACGCGCGCGACATCCACAATCACAGATCGCCCGGACCGTCAGCCACTCAAAGGACTACGCAAGGTTGGCCGATCGTTTTACCGTTTGGTAGATCGTAGCTTCTCAAGCAATCCATGGTTTCCTAGGTGACAGCGGGTGGAGCTGTCAGGTGCAAGTCGTTTTGAAACTACTCCAGAAAGTTCGCAAGCTATTCCGCGGTAATAAATTGTCTCGGCTGCGGATCAAGAACGCTTTGCTGCTTTTTCATCCTGCGCATGACGAGGTCATCCGTGACTATTACCTCTATGTGCTGCATTTACTTGCACAGGCTGCAAAAACTAGCCATCTTGAGGCCGACTTAGTCATTGGCGCTTATGAGGTACGGCACCGGGGACATAAGCCGCAGCTCCGGGTGGACTTCCAGGTGGAGCACACCCTGGTCAAGCCGGGTGGGCGGGGGGCGGAACATGCTCCTGAAGGCGTGGTGCCTGTGCCGGGCGAACCGGGCCAACGCTATCTGGTAAGGGTGCAGGACATGGCTCGGCTCGACCGCGCTGATGCGGTGATTGATTACAGTCGCCCCAACTTGCTCAACCTGCAGTCCAGCGGTCTTTACCCGGAGCTGTTGGCGAAGCTGTACTACATCGCTCCTTTGGTCTACCCTGTGGATGCACCCGTGCCTGATGGGGCGCAGCGTGACCTGGAGGTTATCACCCTGTTCGGCAATCCCGAGGAGCCCCGACGCAAGGCGCTGCTCGATAAGCTCAAACGCTGGAATCCGGTCTGCCAGAACATCCGGGGCCGTTTTGACGACATCCAGGACATCTACCGGCGTAGCCGTATCTTGGTCAACATCCGCCAGACCGACCACCACGACACGCTGGAAGAACTACGGGTACTCCCTGCCTTGCTCTGCGGAGTCATCGTCATCAGCGAAGACGTGCCGCTGCGCAACGAGGTGCCTTACCGCGATTTCATCCTTTGGGCGCGATTGCAGGACCTACCTGCACTGGTGCGTGAGGTGCACGAGAATTACGAGCACTACCACCAGCGCATCTTCTCGGGTTCTGCCTTGCTTCAGTGCGTGTCTGCGATGGAGACAGAAAATCGAGACACAGTTCAACGACTCTTTAAGCGGCTCGAGTCACTTAGTCTCGGTCGCTGAAGCGTCTGGGCGATCAGTGCGGCCATGCTTGGACGTTTGGCTCTTTTCCAGGAGTTCAGGGAAATTCTGGACCACGCTCTTCCCGATATAACGCGAACCAGCAATGTTGAGATGGTTGTTGTCGCGGTACATCAGAACGCCATCTTTGACCATGCTGCATCGGCGTTCATCGCAGAAAAGATTTTTAAGTTCCATGTAATGCAAACTCGACCTCTTGAGAACGACTGCCTCAAGAGCGGCCCGAAAGGTTTTTTCCTGGCCCATGACGTAGGCGCTAGGGACAGAGCAAATCGACCGACCCAGACCATCTGCCACGTATTTGCAACGCTCGGGGGGGAATGGAAATCGGGGAACATCACCAAGGAGGTAAACCTTCTTGCCCTTGCTGATCAGTGCATCGACGGTCTTCGTGAGTTCCTGCTCCAAGGTCGTGTTCTTGGGGATGTGGTCGATCTTGCTTACCCAATGGGCAGCAATGATCACGCTGTGGATCGAGGGCGTTTCCAGGACGTAGCGGTAGATCTCCTTGAAGGCCGGACTTTCAACCGAAGGGTAGGAAGCCTTGGCGTGGATCAGGATATTGCTGTGATCCAGGCTTTCTGCCATGCCGAGGAAGAGGTGCTCCGCGTGTGAGTCACCAATCATCGCGATGTCGATGTCCGTATCTTTCTTCGACTGTAGGCAGCGGAAAGTTACTCTGTTTTCAGGGTCGTTGGCAATCGATTTTGGATTACACAGGGTGTAGTGGCTATCTAGATATGTGTAGAAATCCGTTTGACCCACATCACCTCGTAGGCGCTGGTAAAAGTGAAGCGTTTTTCGAAACCCTGCGTGGCAAGCCCAGCACAACCGATGGCTATGAAGAGTGTTGTAGCCAAGGCGGCGAGGCCAAAGATCTGTCTGCGGCTGAAACGGTCCCGGCTGCGGAAGGGCGCCTCCCCGCTTCCTTCTCGGCCAGGATGATGGTGGTGATCAGGTAGCCGCTGATGACGAAGAAAACGTCGACCCCGATATAGCCCCCACTGAAAACGTACACGCCAGCGTGAAAGAGGATCACAGGGACAACGGCGAGGGCTCGCAGGCCGTCGATTTCCGGTCTGTATTGCATGGAACGTTGTGACGATTGTTTTTTGGGTCTGCTTCTTGCCGGCTATCTGGAGAGGACTGGTCGCTTTACGTAGATGAAGATCTCGCCCTGGCAGTCGGGCTCGCAGGGCCAAGTCGCATTGGCAGGCGAATCCTGGATTACTTGCAGAAGTGCGTAGGATTGGTTGGCGTTCAGGATGGATAAGAAGTTTCGGTAGGGTTCAGTCAGGCCTTCGTGCGTGCCCTGCAGCAATATGATGTCGAAGGCCTGGCCGGCGAGCGTTTCATTGAGCTGCTCGATCTGCCGGGGAAAGAGCGAGACCTTGGTGTGGAACCACAGTGGCAGCCCCATGGGAGGCTCGGCTCCGAGCTCGGCGTAGATGGGCGTGAGCTCGGTGAGGTTCAGCAACTTGAGTTTCGTGCCCGGTGCGGCGGCCCGTTTCTCAGCGGCGATGCGCTTCAATCCCAGTATGGCGTCGCTCGTCTGCTGCGGCGCCTGCGTGTGCGGGCTGAAGGCCTGGAGTTCGGCAGGGAAGTCGGCCATGGGGCGGGAGAGTTTCCGGTAGTCGAAGAAGAAGTGTTCGGGCTGGTGCAGGGCCACCGATTCGAACACGTGGTAGACGTCGTTGACGGGTCGGATCATCGTGCGCGAGGAGGCGTACACCACCACCACCAGTAGCAGCACCTTGAAGCGGATCTTCAGCCGCAGGCACTCGTCGATGATGACGGGCATAAAGGCCACGAAATAGTAGTGCGTGAAACCCAGGCCGCTGGTGGTACGGCTGACCGAGGCGGCGGTGATGAAGATGGAGGCGACCAGCAGGCGAAAATTGTTGCGAGCCAGGGCAAGCAGGGCAGTAACCCACCCTAGGGTTCCGAAGGAGTTTCCTAACAGGTCCCGAAGCGAAATCGACCTTGCTTCATGCGGACTCTGGCCGTAGTTGAACCAGTATTTGAACTGCTCGGCGTCCGTGGCCAGGATGAAGAGGGCGACGACCGCCATTGCGGAGATGGCGAAGAGCATCAGGTTGATGGCTAGGGCCAGTAGCCGCGCCCTGTCCCGCAGGCAGTCCGGGCCGGGCAGTATCTTCTCTCGGTCCGAGCCCAGGCTGACCACGGCGACGAAGAAACCCGCAATCAGCAGCGTGAGCAGCCCGAAGTCCTGCTTGGTCAGCACGGCCACGCCTGCCAGCAGGCCCGCGGCCACCACCGAAACGCTGCTGGAGCCCAGCGCACACAGCACCCCCGCGAGCAGCAGGAGGGCGCCGGTGCTGTTGTACCAGGGGTGGGTCAGCAACAGGAGGTAGAAAACGGAGAAGGCGAGCAGCGCAATGCGCTTGATGAGTGCCCGGGTGCCGATCCTGCCCAGCAGGGCATAGACTAGGACCAGCAGGCAGGCATTCTGGAACTGCTGCGAGAGCAGGAAGAAGGTCCAGTTCGGCTCGAAGAGCTTGAAAAAGAGGGCCGGGATGACGAAGGAGGCCGGCCCGACCGGGGCGCCGAAATCTCGGTAGGGGACCTGTCCGAGGAAGAGCCGGTAGGCACCTTCGAAAGTGATGGAGTAGTCCCGGAAATAGACGAAGTCCCTGATTTCGAAGGCGATGAAGACGCCGAGCAGGCACAGGGCCATGACGGCGTAGTCGACGAGGTTCTGACGTGTGTACGGGGCGTATGTGCTGGCCATGCAGCGCTTTCTTGGGCTAGGTTCAGGGAGCCCGCTGGTTGAGCGATTGCCGGTATTTTTCGGCATCCCAGTTGAGAAGGCTTGCAATGTCTTCTCGACTCAGGGCCTCAAGAGGCAGCCCGACTGGCTGTCGTACCATCACGTCCAAGTAAAAGATCAGCTGCGCCATCTGTGCCGGGCTGACTGCACGATTTTCTAGCACGCCTACCTTCTTCACGAAAATGAAGGGGGGGGCAGTCTCGGCCGAGTTCAGTGCGTCGGGCAACCTGGACAGGTCGTCGATGCGGATCGCCCGCGCCCCGAGGAACACGATGTGATCGGGGCAGATGGCCCAGCTGTCGCCCAGGCGTTGGTACAGTTCGGGATCGGTCGCTAGGCTTTGCACAGCTGCATTGGAACAGAGCTGGTAAGCCGTGCCATCCAGCGCGGCGGGAGTGAGCCCGGAGGCGCCATGCGCGGTGCCGTCCAGCGGCCGCGGCCGGCCGCCCAGGTGCCGGCACAGGGTCTGCAGGTGTCCGTCGATCTCCTCGATCGTTTCGGCGCCCAGGATCACGCCATGGTTCTTGAGTAGCACGACCTGGATGCCTCGCTTTTCGCGCAGCCTGGCGTGGATGGCCTGGGCCAGGTCGGAGCCGGGCTTGTGGTAGCCGACCAGCTCCCACGCGAAGTTGTCGCCCAGGGCGGCCTGGAGATCGGCACTGCAGTTGCGGCGTGCGAGGTGGACCAACGCGTCAACCGGGTGCAGGTGCACGACGAACTGCTGCGGCATCAACGCATGCAGTAGGGTTTCGATGGAGGGGCGCAGCGAGTAGCCTTCCCGTGCTCGGGGATTGACGGCGTAGTCGCCACGCGCGAGTGCGGCGTCGATCGGCTGTCGGTCGACCGGGACGAAGATCTCCTTCTTCTCCGCGTCGGCTAGCCAGGTCCCGGAGGCCTTGATCCAGAGCGTGTCGCCCGATTTCCAAGAGACGTTGCCGCCCGCCGCCTGCACGAGCAGGCGGTCCCGGGCGATGGACGCGCAGTAGCGCTGGACCTCAGTCCGAAGCGGGTCGTCAGCTGCCATTGGGCACCTCCGCGGCGAGACAGGCGATCAGGGCCCGCAGCTCCCTGAATTCGCCGAAGATGGCGTCCGGGGCGCAGACGCCGGTGCCGCCTTCGGTGCCGCTGTGAATCTTTTGTAAGGTCACAGCGTTGATCTTTTCGCGTGCGCCCTGGATGTCGTTGACCGGGTTGTCGCCGATCATCCAGATGCAGTCCCCCTTGGGGCGCATCTTCTCGATCGCGATCTGGAACGGCGACTGGTGCGGCTTGTCGTGGCCGGCTTCCTCGCTGGTGACGATGTAGTCGAAGTAGTGGTCCAGGCCGAAGTAGACGACCTTGCGGAACTGAATCTGCGCCGTTAGGTCGGTGACGATGGCGGTCGGGATGCCCAGCAGCCGGATGTCGTCCAGCACGTCCTTCACGCCGTCGAAGAGGATGGCATTGCTTAGGAATGTGCGCCAGTAGGTCTGCTCGAAGTCCAGCGCCAGCAGGACCTGCGAGCCCAGACCCATGATCTCCAGCATGCGCTGTAGGTACAGCAGCCGGCTGTGCGAGGAGGCGGTGTGCTTGAGCCTGTTCTTGACCTGCCTGCGGGCTTCGTCGAAGGCCTTGTCGAAGTCCGCCTCCGCGATCGAGAAGGTTGTGGTCACCTTCTGCCGCACGGCGCGCATGGCCGCGGCGTGGGCCGGGTCGTACGGATAGAGCGTGTTGTCCGTATCGAACAGGAATGCATCCGGCAGGCGGGTGAATCGCTCGGTGTTCTGGATTTTCATTTGGCCTAGATGATCCGCTTGGTCAGGGCTTGGTTGATGTGGGAGAGCGTGATCAGCTGCATCAGGCCGATCACGCCCGCTTGCCATTGCGGCTGGATGTCGAGGAACTCGAGAATACGCGGGCAGAGGATTTGGGCAGCCAGGGCGATGTCCTCCGCCGAGGTCTCTCCCTCGATGGTGATCATCATCTCGGCCCCGTCGCTGGAGGGCTCGATGTCGACATGCAGGCCGCAGACGCCGACTAGCACGCGTGTGAGAGAGAGCTCATTGAAGCCATTCCGGGTACGCACGACTAGCTTGAGCCGCAGGGGATGGACGTCGTCCAGTTCGTCGAGCACGCGCGGGTGGATGGGCTGCAGGGAAAGAATCAGGTCGGCATGCAGAGCCTGCGGGCGAATGAAGCGTTCCGAATCTGGTTCGCGTTTCTGGAAGGATGAGAGCACACGTTCAATCGAGTGACCACGTTGTTTGACGTCGCGCTTGAGTTTGAAGTACCGGCGCAGTGCTTCATCAATATCTAAAAAAATCTTGAGGTTGTAGCACTCCCTGAGGATGGGTAAGTAAAGAGTGTGAAGTCCACTAGCGATGATGAAATCATTGCTCTCGATGAGGTGCGGCTTGCTCATCTTGCCGGTCTGGTGGTCGTAGTGCCGGGACTGGATGGACTTGCCGTCCGTCAGGGCGATCAGGTCGTTGCAGAAGCCCTCGAGGTCGTTGGCCATGGGGTTGAGGTGCGTCATCACCTGCCACATGGGCTTCTGCCGGTCCCAGAGATGGTAGTCGTCGCCCGACAGCTTGACCACCGAGTGGGCGCCGAACAGCCCAGTGATGGAGTCGGCGAAGGTGTCCTTGCCGGCGCCGGAGTCTCCCGCGATGCCGATGACGAAGGGCTTGCGGCTGAGCCGGAAGTAGTCGTTGCGGTTGATGGTCTCGCGCCAGATCCGCAGGGCTAGCACGATGCCGATGGCCACCATGCCGGTCAGCAGCAGCGAACGCGCGTGCGAGCCCAGTTGGTTGCTCAGGTGTAGGGCCTGGTGCACGTTGAACTCGCCGCCGCCAGCAAGGCGTAGTGGTGAGTTGATCAGGGTGCTCAGCACGTACAGGCCCGAGAAGGCCGCCGTGAGGGTAATGGCCATGCGCCCGCTCGTCGCCTGGTAGAAGACCAGGAAGGGGATGCTCCAGACGAACCAGCCGGGCGAGGCAGGCGTCATGAAGACGATCATCAGGTAGGCGAGGCCGGCGATGCCCTGGAAGAGCTCGAAGTTCAGGCGACGCACCCGCCATGCGTAATAGAGCATGAGCAGGTAGACGAGCGGCACGATGTAGACGGCGGTTTGGCTGCCCAGGTCCAGGGCCAGGACGTAGATCTTGCCCATCTCGGGGTTGCTCAGTAGCATGCGGATGCCGCTTGCTGAGAACATGAAGGGGACGAAGAGCACGGCGCCGACGATCGCGAAGCCGTAGACGAACTCGATCAGGAGCTGCCGCAGAGGACGGTTGTTGTAAAGGTAGACGAGGAAAAAGGGCAGCGCGACGACCATGCTGAGCTTGGCGGAGATCGCCGCCGCGCACAGCGCCCCTGCCAGCCTGAGCTGGTGGCTGCGGGTTAAATATATGGAGAGCGTGAGCAGCAGGACGGGGATCAGGTCGTTGAGGCCCAGCCCGTAGCTTGCGAGGATGACAATCGGTGAGAGCCAGTAGGTGGCTAGCAGCAGCCGCACGCGGTCCGGCACCAGGCGTTGGAGCACTAGCAGTAAAAGGAGGTCGCTAGCGAGCAGCGTGAGCGCATAGGCCAGGAGGGACGATAGGCCCAGCAGCTTAGCGGCAATGGTCAGGGGCAGGAAAGCCAGCCACAAGGCATAGCCGTAGGGGAAGGCGGCCGGCCTGCCGCCTTCGGCCAGCCACGATGACCAGGGATCCAGGGTCAGGCGAGCGATGCTGGCATCGAGGAAGGGCGCATACCAGTCCGCTACGGCCAGGGGTGCTAGGCCGGCGATCAGGGCCAAGCGGATGAGCAAGCCGAGGGCGAACAGCGGATGAAGGAAAAGCGGCTTCATGCGGGGGTGGTGGCCTGTTCCCAAAGGTCAGGGCGTTTGGTGCACACGGCTTCGGCAACGATGCCGCGCTGGTGCAGCAGTTCGATCAGGGCGGGGATCTCGGTGGTCGCATCGCGACCCTGCAGTTCGGGGGATACCAGGCAGAGCTTGAAGCCGGCCTGCTGCAACTGCCGTGCAGCCTCACGCGTCAGCGGAAAGCGGGTGAAGCAGTCCACCCAGACCCAGTCCACCTTCCCGGCCAGAGCCATGGCTGTCTCGATGGACTCGAATTCCGAGACGCGCACCGCACAACGGTGCTCGCCAGCCCGGGACCACTTCACGAGATAGGGGAAGGACTGGTCGAGGAAGAAGTAGTTGTCGAAGCCGCGGGACTTCATGAGCTCGATCAGGCGGCCCTCCAGTCCTTCCTCTTTGACGTTGAGGATCAGGGTTCCGTGCCGGTAGGCACGGAACCAGTCGTCGAAAGACTCGCCGGCAACGAAGGGGTCGTGGTGGATGACGAGGTCCCTGCCCTGGCTACGGATGTCGACCTCGACCCCGTACTTCGATGGCGTGGCCTTAAGTTCGGCCAGGGTGTTGCGACGGTGCGAGATGAGATTCACTTGGACAGGTTCCTTTTCAGGTCGATGCTGAAATCCACCGTCCTGCGGATGAACTTCTTCTTGGCGGCCCAGTTCACGTTCCAGTGAGAAACGCCGTGGGCGCGGAGCCCGAACCGGACGGGGAAGCGGTGCACGGCCAGGCCCTGCACGCGTGCCTGGTAATAGGCATACAGGTCGAGGGCGAAGTCGTGCGGGGGTGAGGCCCAGGTTTCGAAGAAACGGCGGGAGAAGAGGGTGGGTTGCGCATTGATGTCCCACATGGGACGGGTTAGCAGCACGGTTTCGAAGAAGCTCATGCCGACCGTGAACAGCACGTCCATCGCTGGGCGTCCGTAGCGCCGGCCCTTGACGAAGACCCGGTCGGGGTCTGCCCCGAAATAGGCGAGCGCGGCCAGGGCGTCCTGCGGGTCGGTCTGCATGTCCGCATGGGACCAGCCCAGGATGTCCCCGCGCGCGGCGCGCAGGCCAGCGAGGATGCCGTAACCGTAACCCTGGTTGACCTCGACGCGCACGCTTCGGCAGCCAGGGTAGTTAGGCAACAGACTGGCGAGTACTGCGGGGCTGTTGTCCGTCGAGCCGTTGTCGACGAGGATGACCTCGATGCCATCGCGCGCGCCGAGGGCCTTGCAGCGCTCGAGCAGCAGCGGCAGGTTGGCCGCCTCGTTGTAGCAGGGGATGACGAGCGAAAACTTCATGTCGCCCCACCAGGCAACGTGCCGACAAAAACGAAATGTTTCATGCCCAGGAAATTGAGGGTTGCGGAAAGTCCGGTTGCAATCACGAAAGCCGTCTGCACCGGATAGGGGAGACCGGACAGGACGCTGAGCATGAGTGCGTTGGCATAGATGTTAATCAGAAGCGTCAGGGTGTACAGGGCCGCGAAGCGCCAGGCGCTGCCTGCGGCGTGCGCACGGGTGTCGAAGGTCCAGAGGCGATTGGCGAAGTACGCGAAGACCGTACCCGTGAGGAAGCCGGTACCTTTGGCCAGATTGGTCTCGAGCAGCTCCGTCCAGACGATGCCGCGGTAGATCAGGTAATCGACCAGGACCGTCAGGCCGCCGACGACCAGGAAGATGATGATTTCCTTTCTGATCATGGACGCCGTCCTGGGAGTGGTGGAACTGTCGGCTGGTAGCGCTGGGCCAGGTCGGGGACGGCCGCGGGTGAAATCCGGGTGTCCTGTTCCAGCGTGTAGGGCTGGCCCGCCCATTTATGGAAGCACGATTGCCAGTATTCGAAGGTCCGCAGGTCGTCCGGGGTGCCCCAGGACAGGAAGCTGTCCACCTCGAAGAGATGGCAGCGCAGTCCCAACTCGATGGCGTCGTTGATGGCCGCGTCGATGTAGAACTCGTTGTTGATGCGGCCGTTGCGCCCGATCAGGCGCTCCACCGAAGCGCGGAAGTCGGCAGCCCGCCGGAAGGTGAAGGTGCCCAGGACGATCGGATCCGTGGACGGAGACGACAGCGGCGTCTTGACCGAGATCCGGCGGATGCGCCCGTCCTGGTCGGCGTCGATCCAGCCGAACATGGCCGGTCGGCGCACGGCGTTGGCGTGGCCGCGCACGCCCCAGACGATCACGTCGACCTCCGGATTTTGCGCCAGCTGCTCGAAAGCCTGTGCGTCGTACAGGGCGCCGTTGTCGCAGGCGCCGAAGGTGACGGGCCCCGGCGCCGGCTGTTGCCTGCGCTCGAGCGCGTCCAGACCGATCAGTGCTGTGCAGGCCTGCCCCTCGGTGACCGAGGGGATGGACTCGACCACGGCGTTCGGGTAGATCGATTTCAGCTCGGCGGCGATCTCCGCGTGGCCGGGCATGTCCGAGCGCAGGACGAAAGCATGCTGCGTTGCCGGCGGCAGGTCGTGTGTGGCCTGGGCCACCATGGGCTTGCCGGACACCGGGATCAGCGGCTTGGTCAGTCGGTAGCCCTCGTTATGGAAACGCTGCCCCAGTCCCGCCATGGGCATGACAAGGCTGCCCACGGGCTCGGGCGGCTTGCCGGCGGGGGCCAGCAGTTGCCGGAAGGCGCTGGACCAGTTGCGGTATTCGGCGACATCGTCGGGTGTTCCCCACTGCATGAAATGCTGGAGGTCGTACACGGCGACGGGCTGCCCTGCGGCCAGTAGCGGCTTGTACGCCAGGCTCACGTAGTACTCGCCGCCGACGTTGAGGTTCTGCTCGAAGGCCTGACGGAAGGCGTCCAGCATGGTCTGGCCGCTGGAGAAATAGTAGGTGCCGCTGGAGGCGTACTCCTCCATCCGGTTGCTGGTGTAAGGCTGCTTTTCCTGGATGTCGAGTACCCACCCGTTCGATTCCCGCATGTACGCATAGTTGGTGCTGCCCAGGGTGTGCGGATGGAAGCCCTTGTAGGCCGGGATGCAGCCGTCGCAGGCGGTGGCTCTGACGAAGTGCTTAAAGTGCTGCCAGTCCCAGTAGCAGGTGAAGTCGCAGTAGTTGACGACAACAGGCTGCGCCAGGTCGATCAGGTGCTCGACCTGGCGCACGGCATGGATGGGTCCAAGCTTGTGGGGGGCGATGCGGACGATCTTCCCCGTGGGGCAGTACTGCCGCAGGATGGCTTCCATGCGGTACCCGGGCACGTCGAGGTGGTCCTGGTTGCAGATGAAGACGAAATCGGTTTCTCCCGGGAACATGTCGATGACGTGCGCGATGATGGGCCTGCCGTCGATCTCGATGAGCGGCTTGGGCACGGTGTAGCCGGCCTTGCGGAAACGCTCGCCGAAGCCGGACATGGGGATGACGATTTGCATAAATATGATTGGTGGTGTGAGGCGTTTCTGAGCGTCAGAACCCCATCAGATTTTCTGTGTGTTTTAAGGAGGATGGAAAATTTAATTTTGGGGGTGATTCACCTTGATTCCCACTATGATTAATTATTAAATAGGACATGGAGGTTGAACAGGTGTAAAATAAATGACTGCTCATTCAGGAGCGATGGTTTAAGATTGGGCTGCTAAACTGCATCTTCTCTGAGAAAAATCCAGACCAGAAGCAAGGTTGCATAAACCAAGCTTGCCGCCAATAGCATCAGATAAATCTCGTCTTTGTACTTGATCATGTAAACGCGTTGACCATTCGCTGTGAAATGGAGCCAACCATCTTGGCTTTCCTTAACTGAAACTTCACTTTGATCGGTTTGAACAACAAAATTCTTAAGCGCATTGATTTTCACATTTACGTCACCACTGACTGGAGTAAGAAAATTTATTTCGATGCCATCACTCAAAATTTTCAAATTCGCATCGCATTCATTTTCACATGTTACGACTTGACCTGGGTCTTTAAGTCGCATCAGGAATTGATTCTTGGTATGAAGTACTTGCTCGTAAAAATCTGGCGAAAAATCGTGAGGATCAAATGCTCGCGAGTCTACCCATACAGCAGAAACACCAACGTCTTTGAGTGACGCAGGATTGAATGCATGAGCAGTCATGTAATGTTTCGCTTCCTCGGGTTGCAGACTTTCGTAGCCCCAGCTTCCAAGAATTAAGTGAGTGTATGCAATCCAAGTATTCAGCAGCAACAAACCAGATGGTTCAGGAGCTTCTGTTCGTTCCAAGGCTGGGGGCGAACTTGATCTTTCATCAATCACCGTAAATACCCGAGAGTTGTTGGGCAAGAGGCTAGCAATGGCCTGGCTGCTGCTCTCAGCAGCTGCGTAATCTCTGTCTTTCCACGGAAAGTTTGAGTCTCTTCTTGTATGGGATAAAAATGCAATTGAACTGGTAACGGCTAAAATAGCAAACGCCACTTGAAAACGGCGCCCCCATTGCTGAGCGTGAATTGCAACTGCAAAGACGGCGACCACTGAGCCAAAGAACCACCACTTCGAAGGGGTGGTAAAAAATCTAAATATCGACATCGATGAAAGCGGTGTGAGACCTACCATTCCACATGCTAATGTTAACAATAGGAGAGCTGTTGAGGCTAAAGAATGTGCAAAGAGGCTTTGAGCTGTGATTACCATTTCTTGCGCAGGCACCCGTCGATTCTTGATAAACCATACCGTTGAGGTAACAAGACAAAGAAAGATCCAAAGTGAAGTTCCTTCTGGATCTGTTGGCCAAATACCTTTGTAAAAAAAAGTAGCAACCTCAATTTTATGATTGTTGTCAACAATGCGATGCGCATTGTTCCAGTAACGCAAATGGTTGTAAATGGATGGCGTTAGCAACACCAATGTATATATAGAATACCGCGCCCAAATTTTGATCAGCTTCAGGTTGAATTGAGGAATAAGAAAGATGAACTCCACTATCAAGGTATATGTTAAAAGCTGGGGATTGCCACCAAGTGTTGCGAACCAAATGGCCAAGAAATGTTGAAGAGCATTCTGTTGTCGGTTTAGACCATTATTACTGATTGCACCATACCAATAGATGATCTTTACGATCAATAGGAGTTGATATGGAAGGGTGTAGTACCAATTTACTGCCATTTGAGCCATAAATGTGGCGGTGCCTGCGCTGAGTACTAACGCTATTCGGAGTGGTTCGGAAATCGATAACGTTCTGGCAAAGTGAATAATCACCAGGTTAATTAGAAGCAGGTGTATAAGCACCCAGAAATTTATAATCCAATAGGGAGCCAGGGTGAGGATGTGAGTGATCCCCGCCGATAATAACATGATGGGAGAAAAAATTGCGTAGTACGGTGCCTGTGCTAGTCTTACCGTGTAATAGACGGGTGAAAGCCATGGAAAATAACCTTTAAACAAAGCATCGTAAGCGTACGAAAATACTGGTGTAAATTGCGAAAAATTATCATCGTTGTTGTAATGAGTTTGGTCTATAATCAAATACAATATTGGTATTATTAATATAAAAAAATAACCGGCCAATAGCCTGGCTCTTGCAAGCACTCGATGGTGCATATTCTACTCCGTTAATCAGCTTCTTTTTGTATCGCTATTGCGAATCTGAGAGGCACAATTACTTAATGCTAATCAGTCATGATGTAACTATAACCGAGCATCAGGTAACGGAATCGCGCAGAAGAGTCGCAAGGAAGTGCTTCAAACCGCTCAGAGTGGGGGGACGGAGTAAGACAGGCTCTTCTGCGTAGGCTGAGATTCCGTTGGATGCAAACAGTGTTGACAGCGGGGCAAATTCTTCTGCCATCAGCGGGGCCAAGTTCAGCATTGCATTTGGGTTGAAGTCGACGGCAACGTTACTGTCCGTCCATGTGACGGGCAAGCAATCTGCCATGAAAGCCTCGGGGATCTTCTCGGTGTAATAGCCGGGGTACATGCTGTTTTCCGGACACAGGTTGAAGGCGAAGTCTTTCAGCACGTCTACTTTCGTAAAGCCGCTGTTGGAGTGATGCGCGACTTTTGAGTCAAAGACTGAGCCAAAACCTTGTACTTCGATATGAGGTTGCAGCGCACGCATCAGCGTGGCCCGTGGTTCGCGGATGTGGCTGGCAAAAATAGCCGCCTTGCGGGGCTTTTTGAGAAAGCGATTACCCAATGGTTGCATCAGTCGTTCCATCTTCAGCAGGCTGCCAAAGCGAGGATTCGTGTTGCCGGTGATGCCTTCGTGCGACCAGTCGACCATTTCCATCCAGTACGGGAATCGAAAGTGTTTAGGATCGTTTACGGCCAGATCGAAGCTCAGGGCGTAGTCACAGGGGATGTGGTCGTGGCGCAGGTTCTCCGCAGTATGAAATAACGTTAGTGGTCGGTGGACCGATTCTAGGCGTCGGTTGAAGGCCTGCACCGCGGGGCGTAGCGGCCGCGGTACCCAACGCAGCTCCTGACCTGGCTTGAAGAAGGGCCCGAAGACGATCAGGTCGGCCTTGCCTGCCGGCGTCCACTCGATCGCGTAGCCGAGGCTCTGGATGATCAGAGGCACCAGGGACTGGCGGTAGTCCTCAGCAACTCCCGATGTGGCAATGCGTATCGTCTTGCGCATGGGTGTCGGCATGGCGGGGCGGGCGGCGAGGGTCAGACCTTGTCCTTGTTCTGCCGGTAGAAGCTCTCGTAGGGGTATTGCGGCTCGTCCGGGACCTGTTTCTTTACGCGCTTGTCAAACATGCCTCGATACCCGCCGAGAAGTACTTCTTTGTACTTCACGTTCTTAATGAAGTCTCGGTTGAACTTGGCCGCAGTCCGGATACCTTTGATGTAGCCTGTATCCGCTATGTCTGACTGGATGTTGTCGATGTCAGGGAGATCGACTGAGGGCATTTCTCTGCCGAAGTGCTCGTGGTAGCGCCAGTAGAAGTCACCGTCCTCTTCCCCGAGTCCGAGCAGCCGCTCGTCGAAAAAGCCGACGTCGATCAAGTCGGTTTTGCTGATGACATAGTGGGAAAAGCTGCCGTTGATCTTGAAGGTTCCGGGCTGGTGCGTCAGCGCCAGCTCCAGTTGGTCGAAGAAGCCGTTTTCTACCCCAGTCGGGATGTTGAGGTCGTCGTTGAGGACCAGGACCCGGTCCTCGCTGGCCGTCAGGATTCCGCGGTTCCACATCTTGGCCAGCGACTGGAAGTTGGGGAACACGACCGGGAAGCAATTGTGCTGGGTGGAGAGGAAAGCCAGCAGCGCTTGGCGATAACCCTGGTTGAAGGGCGCCCTCGCTGAGCCGTTGGCGGTGACGACGATCTCCACCGCAGGCCGCTCTTGCTTGATGTTCCGGATCAGGGGAACGAGGAACTCCTCGAACCGCTTGTCGAAGGTGGTTATGACGATCGAATAGTCCATTTTTCTTTCTATCTTGGCTGAGGCGTTGTGTTGCTAGAGCGGTCAAATGCGCCCCAGAAGGCGACGGATTCGTCGGCCTAGTCGGGACAACAAGCTACCTCCCTCACTGGGCCAGTCCATGTCACGCTCCCATGCTGATTGGTAGATGACTCCACAATAAAAACGTGCCAAACGCTCGCTTTGTAGGCCTAGTCGGCGGTCTGTGTCATATTGCCAAGCATAGTGGTACACCTTGAACAGCGCCTGACACGGCAGCAGTGGCACCGCCTGGTAGGCCAGCAACGCCTCGCCATACCAGCGCGATTCAATGGGCGCTTGCGCAATCGCGTCGACAAAGCTCATGCCTCTGGGCTGCAGATAGCGATCGTCGAGGCTGCGCCAGACGTCGCGGTGCCAGACCACTGGAAAAGGTCCGAAACTGTAGCGCCGTCCTTTGCGACCTAGGAGCGTTTGCACTTGGTTGGCTTCACAGTTGAATGCGTCCACCACACGGTCTTTCCCTCGACGAATGGCGTCCTCCATGAGGTCATGCGCTTCGTCGATCATGGTGTAGGGGGTGCCATCGGGTGCTAAAAAGTCATCCAAACCAAAAGGGCGGATGAAGACTGCATCTGAATCCAGGCAAACATAACTGCTGCAAAGGTTAAGTCGCCAGAATTCGCTCTTGATGATTTGCTGGGCCACGCTGCCCGGCAGGCTGTTAACCTGGCTGGGATCGATGCGCGGGGATGCGCGCAAGATGTCCTCGTCGGCGATCAATTCAACGCTCAAGCCCTTCAGGTGCTCCCGAAAAAGCGGCAACTCAGCCCGAGGCACAGAGACATGAAATGGCAATCGCTGGGCATTGAACCGCTCAATCGATTGCGCCAAACGCACCAATCGTTTCAGATCTGTGCTGTAGCTCTTGCAATAAAGCACCAAAGGCTTCATGCGCGGCGGTCTTCGTAGGCGGTGGCAATTTTCAAGAAGAATTGCAAGGGGTTAGTAGCGCGGGCAACCATGATACGGCGCAGGGTATGCGGGTTAGCCCCTGCGTGTACTCGACCACGTTGCGTTGTGGTGGCTGTGGCGTACCCTGCTTCTTTGACCATTTGCGTGTGTTCAGGCGTGAATTTGCCATATGGGTAGCAAAAGTGTTTCACTTCGTAACTCAGGGCTTCCTGAAGCTCCGTGCGAGACGCTTGGATTTCTGCGCGCGCGTGTTCTGGCGTTAGTTCCGTTAGGTAAGCATGTGTTCGGGTGTGTGATCCAATGTCCATTCCGCCATCTCGCCACTGAAGCCACTCTTCTCGCGTCATCAGGTGGGTTTGCGCCACTTTGCCAAGATCCCAGACGTTAGTTCCGCCAATTAGACCGCTAACGCCATAGCATGTTGCTGTAAATCCATGAAGTTTTAACACAGGCAATGCATGACGTAAGTTGTTTTGATACCCATCATCGAAGGTGATGCCGACGACTTTACCCCTAGCTTGTCCAGCCAGATGGGGCTCTAGGTCGCGCATGGAAAGGCCTCGGTAACCCAGCCACCGAAGCATGCGCATCTGCCAAGCAAATGACGATGGTGCGACCACCAAACCACGCAAAGGCGTGCCTTTTGGCGGGGGCACATCGATTTGGTGGTACACGAGGATCGGAATATTCATGTGGCTTGAAGGCGATTGAGGTTGGTGTAGAGCCCACCAAGGGCCAGCAATTCGGCGTGGGTGCCCCTTTCAACGATTCGGCCTTGGTCCAACACCAAAATCTGGTCTGCGCGCTCAATTGTGCTTAGTCGATGGGCGATGACCAACGTGGTGCGATTGAGCATGAGCGTTGCCAGTGCAGCCTGAACTTGACGCTCGGATTCTGTGTCAAGTGCTGATGTTGCTTCATCTAATATCAATATAGGCGCATTTTTTAAAATAGCTCTAGCGATGGCGATGCGTTGTCTCTGGCCGCCGGAGAGTTTGGCGCCGTCTTCTCCAATCAGAGTGTCCAGTCCGTAAGGTAGTTGCTGAATGAAGTCCCACGCATGAGCTGCCTTGGCTGCCTTAACTACATCGTCGTATGTGGATGTCTTGGGAGAGCCAAAGGCAATATTGGCAGCGACCGTGTCGTTGAACAACACAATGTCTTGGCTGACAAGCGCAATGTGTTGTCGAAGACTTTCCAAGCGGATCGTGCTTATATCAATACCGTCGATAAGAACCCTCCCGCTACTCGGTAAGAAGAAGCGAGGAATCAGGGTGCTGATAGTGGTTTTTCCACCCCCGGAGGCGCCAACAAGCGCTAATGTCTTTCCTGAGCGAGCTTCAAACGTAACATCGATCAGCGCAGGGCGTTCGGCTCCTGGGTAGGTGAATCCAACGGCCTCAAAGTTAATCTCACCCCGACATTTGGCTATATCCACTGCAGAAATGATGTCCTGCTCCACTGGGGTATCTATTAGGCCAAAGACCCCTTCGGCGGCGGCGAGACCGCGCTGTAAGGTGGTATTGATGGTAGTTAGTTGCTTGATGGGTGAGATCAGCATCAGCAAAGCTGTGATGAATGATACAAAACCGCCTGCTGATGATCCAGCTTGTCCGGTGCTGCCACTGAGTGCCAAATAAACGATGACTGCAACAGACAACGACGCCGCTACATGCGTAATAGGTGTAACGGCCGACCCAGGGACAGCCTCGCGCATCTGTGCACGGCGAAACTTTTCGACATCCTGTTTGAAACGCGCTGTCTGCTGCTGTTGCCCCCCAAAGATTTTGATGACCTTGTGAGCATTGACCGTTTCTTCGATTGTGTGCATGACTTGGCGGAATGTTTCGATCGAAAGTCGACTTGCTGCCCGCATTCGAAGACTGAATCCTCGAACGATCATGGCGATCGCAGGTCCAATAGCTAATGTGATCAGCGTCAGTTGCCAGTCGAGATAAAAGAGATAGGTGAGCAGTGCTGCAGCGGTCAAAGACTCACGTATGCACGTGACTAATGTCGTGGTCACTGCATCACTGACATTTCCAACTTCAAACGTGAGCCTGGCGCCAAGCCTTCCAGGGGACTGTTCCTGATAGATGTTGGTAGGAAGTGCCAAGAGTTTTGCAAACATCTGGTGACGCAAATCTGTCACGATGCGATGCGAGATCCATGTCATGAGATAGTTGGTCATGAATGCAAACACTGCCCGCACCAAGAACAACAGTACGATACCAATAGGAATGAGCCATACCAGGCGGGTGTCAGATGTACGGAAGCCGTTGTCCAGCAGATACTTCATGATGGCTGGGAAGATCGGTTCTGTAGCGGCCATCCCCACCATTCCCAGCACTGCAAGAGAAAATGCCTTCCAGTATGGACTAACGTACTTGAGAAGTCTTAAGTAAAGGGTTCGATTAAATGACTCCATCAGGACTCACTCCTTGGAGCTTTGGGCGCCTTCCAAGCCTCCCCCTTCTGCAACTCCAGCGCCTTCACGTAACGGTAAAAGGTACCTTCAAAATTGCCCAGGGCAATCACAAAGCCGGCCCACCCGTCTAGGAACCCGAGCTTGAAGAGATAGTGCTTCCAAAAGGCCCATTTTGCGTGGAGGAGGGCGGACAGCATGGTGATGCGTTTATGTTTGATTTTTTCGGCGCCCAAACTCGAATATCGGTTGGCCTTGTGCATGACCTCGGCCATGTTTTTGAAGGGGAATTGCCAAATGGCGTTTTTCAGCGCGCCCATGCAGCTGGGTTTGCTGTTGGCGCCGATCAGTACATAGCCTTCGTGCACGGGCTTCATGTCGTAAACCATCGCGCTTTTTTTAAACAACTGTGGCTGGCGGTAGTTGGGGTACCAACCCGAGTGTTTGATCCAGCGACCCATGAAGTAATTGCGCCGCGGCACAAACCACACCTCTTTGCTAGCGGGGTTGTTGATGATGCTTTTGATTTCTTGTGCCACCTCGGGCGTGCAACGCTCGTCAGCATCCAAACTGAACACCCATTCATGGCTGCAGGCCTTGAGTGCTTCGTTACGCAAATGCCCAAAGCCCTGAAAATCCACCTGCACAAGGCGCGCGCCCATCTCGGTGGCAATTTGCGCCGTGTGGTCGGTGCTGTGTGAGTCCACCACAATCACCTCGTCCGCCCACCGCACACTGGCAATCGTGGCCGCAACCTTTTCGGCCTCGTTGAAGGCAATGATGTAGACGGAAATTTTGTTCATTCGGTGGTGATACCATCGCCGCGAACGGCAGGCAACTGTCTAACACGCTAGTCTAGTTGAAAACGCAACCCCCTCCAGCCATCAGCTTGGTGATCACCACCTACAACCGCAGCGATGCCTTGCTGGCGGTGCTGCGGGGCCTGGTGCGGCAGACGGACACAGACTTTGAGGTGGTGGTGGCCGATGATGGCTCTCGGCCTGAGCATGTGCAGGCCATTTTGCAAAGTCCTGAGGCTGCCCAGCTCAAGCTGGTGCATGTGTGGCACCCCGACGTGGGGTTTACCGCCAGCAAGGCGCGCAACCAAGGGGTGGCGGCGGCTTCGGGCAATTACGTCTTGTTGATGGATGGGGACTGTGTGCCTGAGGTGGATTTTGTGGCGCAGCACAGGCGTTTGGCGCAAAGCGGGTGCTTTGTGAACGGCAGCCGGGTGTTGTTGTCACAGCCTTTGACGCAACAGGTGCTGGCCGGCACACCCATCAGCCAACGCAGCGCAGGTTGGTGGCTGTCTAAGCGACTGCAAGGCCATGCCAACAAGCTCACGGGTTTGCTGCGCTTGCCTTCCAACTGGCCGCAGCGCCTGCAAACGTCGTTCAAGTGGAAAGGCATACGCAGCTGCAACATGGCAGTGTGGAAAACAGACTACGCCAAGGTGGACGGGTTTGACGAGTCGTTCACAGGCTGGGGCCACGAAGACGCTGACTTTGTTTTGCGCCTGCACCATGCCGGCTTGGTGCGAAAAAATGGGTTTTGTGCCACCGAGGTGTTTCACCTCTGGCACCCGGAGGCCGCGCGCAGCACCGAGAGCCAAAACGCCCAAACCGTACGCCAGCGCATGACCACCAGCCAAGTGAAGGCCACGCTGGGCTACGCCCACACCCTGGCACACAACGATGCCGTCATCACCCGGTGCTAAGCTGAATCAACGTGGCCCCTGGTCTGAAGGGGCCTAAATCCTGAGGATAATACGCAGATGCTTAAACGTCTCTTTTTGTCTTTAGCCTGTGCCGCAGCGGCCATGCCTGCGCTGGCGCAGTTTCGGGTGGAAGTGTCTGGCGTGGGCCTCACGCAGCTGCCTATTGCCGTTGCCACGTTCAAAGGCGATGACGCTGCCCCTCAAAAAATCGGCGCCATTGTCGCGGCCGATTTGGAGCGCAGTGGCCAGTTCCGCCTGATGGATGCCGCTGGCCAGCAGCTCGATGAAAACGCCCGTGTTGACATGTCGGTGTGGCGCCAAAAAAATGCCGATGCCCTCACCGCGGGCAGCATCACACGCCTGGCCGATGGCCGGTATGACGTGCGGTTTCGCCTGTGGGATGTGGTGCGTGGCCAAGACCTGGGCGGCCAAAGTTTTGCGGTGCCCGCGGCAGATTTGCGTTTGGTGGCGCACAAAATCGCGGACTACATTTACGAAAAACTCACGGGCGAGAAAGGCGTGTTTTCCACGCGCATTGCCTATGTGACCAAAACCGGCCAGCGCTACAGCCTGTGGGTGGCCGATGCCGATGGTGAGAACGCGCAAAGCGCTTTGAACAGCCCTGAGCCCATCATCTCGCCAGCTTGGTCGTCCAACGGTTCGCAGCTGGCCTATGTGTCGTTTGAGTCGCGCAAGCCGGTGGTCTACACCCACGACGTGGCCACGGGCAAGCGCCGTTTGGTGGCCAATTTCAAGGGCTCCAACAGCGCGCCGGCTTGGTCGCCGGATGGCCGCAGCTTGGCCGTGACCCTCACGCGCGACGGTGGCTCACAGCTGTACATGATTGATGCCAATGGCGGCGAGCCCCGGCGCCTGACGCAGTCCAACAGCATCGACACCGAGCCGGTGTTTTCCAGCGATGGCAAATTGATTTATTTTGTGAGCGACCGCGGTGGCAGCCCACAAATTTACCGCATGCCCGCTGGCGGCGGCAGCCCCGAGCGAGTCACTTTCAATGGCAGCTACAACATTTCGCCCACGCTCAGCCCAGATGGCCGCTGGCTGGCCTTTATTTCCCGCATCAATGGTGCTTTCAAGCTTCACGTCATGGACCTGCAGTCGGGTGCTGTCAATGCCGTGACCGACACCTCCTCTGATGAGAGCCCCAGCTTTGCGCCCAATGGCCGTTTGATTGTGTACGCCACGCAGCAAAATGGCCGCGAAGCCCTGATGACCACCACCCTCGACGGCAAGCTCAAAGCCCGTTTGGCCGGGCAGGGCGGCGATATTCGTGAGCCAGATTGGGGCCCAAATTCACGTTAAAACTTGCCCCAACAGCCCGTGATTCGGGCGGCGCTTAGGCCTGTCCCGAGTGACCTTACAATTTTCAATGTTTTTAGGAGTTTTCATGTCTTTGCATAAGTATTTGATTTCGGTGGCCGCAGCTTTGGTGCTGGCGGCTTGTAGCTCGGGCGTCAAGCTTGACAACGTGCCTGTGGAAGACCGTGCCGGCCAAAGCGCCGCCGCCACCGACACCAATGCCAGCAAGAGCGCTGTAGCCCCTGTGGATGTCAGCGGCACCCAGTTGCCAGCCGGCCCCACAGGTGTGGCCAAGGTCATTTACTTTGACTACGACAGCTTTGCCGTCAAGCCAGACTTTGCCCCGGTGATCGAGGCCCATGCCCGTTACCTCAAGGCCGATGCCAAGCGTAAGGTGTCTCTCGAAGGCCATACCGACGAGCGCGGTGGCCGCGAGTACAACCTGGCCCTGGGTCAAAAGCGTGCCGAAGCTGTTCGCCGTGCCCTGAGCTTGCAAGGCGTCTCTGACGCCCAACTTGAGGCAGTGAGCTTTGGCAAGGAAAAGCCCGCTGCCCAAGGCGCGTCTGAAGAGGCGTTTGCCAAAAACCGCCGCGTTGAAGTTTCTTACCGCTAAGCAGCCATCCCATGACACCCCTCGCTTTTGCTGTGTTCAAGCGTGCGGCCTTGGTGCTGGGGTGCGCCCTGGTGGTCAATGCCCACGCGGGTTTGTTTGATGACGAAGAGGCGCGTCGCGCGATTCTTGATTTACGTCAGCGCATCGAGAACATTCGCCTCGAAGGCGAGCGCCGCAAGGCTGAAACCGAGCGCCTCAACGAAGACAACAGCCTCATGCGCCGCAGCCTGCTGGACTTGCAGGCCCAAATTGATGGCTTAAAAACCGAGCAAGCCAAGTTGCAAGGCCAAAACGAGCAGCTTGCACGCGACCTCTCTGAGTCGCAGCGCCGCATCAAAGACGCCACGCAAGGCGTGGACGAGCGGTTGCGTCGCTTTGAGCCCGTCAAGGTGTCGGTGGATGGCTTGGAGTTTTCGGCCGAGCCCGCTGAAAAGCGTGATTACGAGAACGCCGTGGCCATCTTTCGCAAGGGTGAGTTTGTGCCGGCGCAAGCCAGCTTTGTGGACTTCATTCGCCGTTACCCGCAAAGCGGCTACATCCCCTCTGCCTTTTTCTGGCTGGGCAATGCGCAGTACGCCTCGCGCGACTACAAAGAAGCCATCAGCAACTTTCGCAGCATGCTGACCCAAGCGCCCCAGCACGTGCGTGCCCCTGAGGCGCAACTGTCCATTGCTAATTGCCAAATTGAAATGAAAGACAGCAAGTCCGCGCGTAAAACCTTGGAAGACTTGGTCAAAAACTTCCCCAACTCCGAAGCTGCGTTTGCGGCCAAAGAGCGTTTGACACGTCTGAAGTGAGGCCGGGCCGCTTGGCCGGCTAGGTGTATGGACATCAACCTTGCTGCATTGCATACCCAGGTGCTCGCCTGGGCTTTTGCATTGGCGGTGCTGTTTGGCGCGGTGTCGCAACACACACACTTTTGCACCATGGGTGCGGTCAGTGATGTGGTCAACATGGGCAGCTGGACGCGCATGCGTCAATGGGGTTTGGCCATGGCGGTGGCTATTCTGGGTTTTGCGCTGCTGGGCTGGGCCGGACAGATAGACCCTGGCAAAACTTTTTACGCTTCCAAGCGCGTGCTTTGGCTGTCAGCCTTGGTGGGCGGGAGCTTGTTTGGTTTTGGCATGGTGTTGGCCTCAGGCTGCGGCAGCAAAACCCTGGTGCGCATAGGCTCGGGCAACCTCAAATCGCTGGTGGTGTTTGTGGTGATGGGCCTGAGCGCTTTGGCCACCATGAAGGGCGTCACAGCCGTGCTGCGCAGTGTGAGCACCGATCGTGTTTTCTTCGAGTTTTCTGTTGCGGCTAACTTAAGCAATGCCTTGAGCAGCCTGGGTGTGCCTGCTTCCTGGGCGTATGTGGTGGCGGCCTTCTTGGTGGCCAGCGCTTTGCTGGTGTGGGTTTTCAAAGACCGCGACTTTGCTCGCCCCAGCAATTTGCTGGCTGGCTTGGGCATCGGCGCCTTGGTGGTGGCCCTGTGGTGGGTCACAGGGCACCTGGGCCATGTGCTGGAGCACCCTGTCACCCTGGAAGAAACGTTTGTGGCCACCCACTCGGGGCAGATGGAGTCGTTCACTTTTTCTGGTCCTTTGGGTTTGTCGCTGGATTGGCTGATGTTTTACAGCGATACCTCCAAGTTGCTCACCGTGGGCGTGGTCACTGTGCCCGGCGTGGTGCTTGGCGCTTGGCTGGTGGCGATGGCGAGCCGCACGTTTCGCTGGGAAGGTTTTGGCAGCACCGAAGACCTGGCCAACCACTTGGTGGGCGCGGTGCTCATGGGCATAGGCGGGGTCACGGCCATGGGCTGCACGGTGGGGCAGGGCCTGAGCGGCGTGTCTACCCTGGCAGTTGGCAGCTTTGTGGTGGTGGCCGCCATCGTGGCAGGTGCTGTGGCCGCTTTCAAATACCAGCTGTGGCGTTTGGACGCGGCTTAAATGCAAGGGCAACGTCGTTTCGGTGGGCTTGAGCGCCTTTATGGCCTGAGCGCCGCACAGCGCTTGCGTGCTGCGCATGTGGCGGTGGTGGGCATCGGTGGTGTGGGCTCCTGGGCGGTGGAAGCCCTGGCGCGTAGTGGGGTGGGCCAGCTCACCTTGATTGACCTGGACCACATCGCAGAGTCCAACATCAACCGACAAATTCACGCGCAAGACAGCACGCTAGGCCAAGCCAAAGTGCTGGCCATGCGTGAGCGTATCTTGAGCTACGCGCCCGATTGTGTGGTGAACACCATCGACGAGTTTGTAGAGCCTGAGAACTGGCCCGCCTTGTTGCCCGCTGGGGTTGATGCTGTGATCGACGCCTGCGATGCCATGAAAGCCAAAATCGCCATGGCCGCTTGGGCCATGCGCCACAAGTCGGTCTTCATCAGCGTGGGTGCGGCTGGCGGTAAACGCCTGGCGCACGACGTGGCCATTGCCGACCTCAGCGCCGTGACGCATGACCCCTTGCTCGCGCTCATGCGCAACCGTTTGCGCAAATCGCATGGCGCTGCGCGTGAGGGAAAAAAAATAGGTGTGGCGTGTGTGTTTAGCCGCGAGGCTGTGAGCCCACCCGACCCGTCATGTGCGCTGTCTGGCGACGGCTCGCTCAGTTGCAGTGGCTATGGTTCTTTGGTGACAGTCACGGCCACCTTTGGGCAGTGCGCTGCAGGCTGGGTGATGAATGAAATTTGCAAGAAAATTTAAAGTTCAGTTTCAAACGCAGCAAAAACACGCTATACTTTGAGGCTTGTTGGGACGTTAGCTCAGTTGGTAGAGCAGCGGACTTTTAATCCGTTGGTCGCAGGTTCGAATCCTGCACGACCCACCAATTTTCTAATTGGTGCCGAGTAAAAATATTTCAGGTAGTCCCACCGTATGGGTCGTTAGCTCAGTTGGTAGAGCAGTTGACTTTTAATCAATTGGTCGCAGGTTCGAATCCTGCACGACCCACCAATATACAAGGTGGTAACTGGTAGAGAACGTGAAGGTTAACGTTGCTTTAGCAACGGCCCGAAGGGCGAGGCGAAGCCGAGTCATCCTGCACGACCCACCATCCTGAATGATTGAAGCAGTAACCCTTATCCAAGGG